>JAQXFJ010000330.1 GCA_029250385.1 Candidatus Poseidoniaceae archaeon
CTATTTTCTGACCTAATTTACCATCTAGGCAAGAATCTCCAGCTGCTACTAAATCTGCTTCGCATGGGTGACCTAATGCTTCGTGAATGTACACTCCGGTTAAATCACGATCTGCGATAAGTGGCATTTTTCCTGATGGTGCCCTTTGGGCTTTTAGTAATCTAAGAGCAGATATTCTCGCATTTTCTCCAAGCGCATCAACATCGCAAGATTCAATCAATTCTAATCCACCCTCACCACCGAATCTAGTTCGATATGAAACAACATTTCCGCCATCTCTAGCGGTCACCATACCATTGATCAAGGACCTTTGAAAACTCCAAGTTCTATTCATTCCTTCACTGCTCAAAAATTCAGTATGAATGTTTTCATCATGCCAACCACAAGTGACTGAAACGATGTTTTCATGTTCTGAAGCGGATGAATTCATTAACTTCATATGTTCAAGACGTTGGGATAATTCAGTATTCCTCACATCTTTTTTGGGTACCCAATGTATACTATCTTCAATTATTGGGACCTCGGCTAGTTTAATTGGTCTGTCTTTGGCAGACCTTCTTGCAGCAACAGATTGAGCTAGTTTCAAAGTAGGTGACATTTGTTCTTGCAATGATGATATGTCGGTAGTTGAATGAACTCCCCAAGCACCATCTGCCAGAACCCTAATTGTTGCGCCAATTTCCTGACCTGGAATTGCTCTTTCCAATTTACCATCACGCATGGCCACAGAATAATCAGTCAAAGCAACTAATCTAACTTCTGCATATGTTGCACCGTTACTAGTTACCAAGTCTAAACTTTTGTTGATTTTATCTACATCGAGATATCTATTGCCGTTTCCGGAGACCATTGAATCAGGAGTCTTAGCGAGCACCATAACCATGCCAACCTGCGGTGGTGTTTGAATACTTCTTTCAAATGACTCAAGAGTTCAGGTCTGCAGAGATAATATGTCCAATTATTGAATCTATTAAATTTAATTTGGATTCCGGTAACGCAATGCCCATTTCTTTGAGACCTTTTAGGTCGATTTCAGGCTTGCCTGCTATGACTTTTAAGCCTAGCATTTGTACTAGAGATTGTACTTCAACATTGAATTGATCTACAGAAAAGGATGGCTTTATTTCATCTAAATCCACTATATGATTTGGTAAAAATACCAGCCAAGCAGTATCGTCATGGTCTTTAATTCCTACTTTTTTGAAGGCGTCAGAGACATGATGAGTTCCGGCGATATATCGCAAAAACTCTGCATCTAAAGACCTAGCAAGAGCCTTATTATTAGAAAATGCTCGTTTTGCCAAAAGCCAAGCTGTCCACAATTGTTGTTGACCTTGGGCGGCATAATACGACATAAGTAACCAACTTTCATCATCTCTATGCTTAATAAAATCTCTGATAAGATTAGTGCTATGATTAGAGATATCCAACTTTACACAAGGGAATTCTGGCATCTCCATAGCAAAGGGTAGATGAATTGGCTTTTCAATAATCCGCTCAAATCTCATCATCTAAAGGTATGTCATCAAGACGAACCTTCTTCTTCTTTTGTTTTGAGGGTTCTATGACTTTAACCACTTCAAGCATTATCTTATCCAGTAATTGGGGACCCCATCCACGTATTTTTAAAATTTGATCAATTTGTTTTTTCGTCATATTTGCAACATCATGAGGAGTTCTGATGTTGATTTTTGATAACTCCCGGGCCCTAAATCTACCGACATTTGGAATATTTACTAGGGTGAGTAAATCTTCTTTGCAGCCATGTCTAACCCTCAACCTTAACACATCTAATTGTTTGATTAACTCAGCAATTTGCGGCATATGTTCGTCAGAAAACACATCATCAGTCAAAATTATTTCCCTAGATGAATGAATAAGCCAAGCCATGATATCCACTCGATAGTTAATATCACCAGGGTTTACATCCAAATCTTTCTCTATAGAACGGATGTTATCTTCGTCACACCACATTTCAACCATCCAGGCTGATTTAACATTTGAGAGTAGCATCTCATCATAACTAGAGTCGGATAATAATTCGTCTTCGACGGAATTCGTTTTTATCCATAGTTTGGAATTTGGTTCCATTTCTGAATTTTTGGCCCACAAGGAAGTGAAATCTGGGGTTGAGGTCGCCAAATGTAACAGTCCAAAATTGGTCACTGGAGCAATATTCTTTACAATTCTTCTTATGGCTCTTCTAAGACCTGTTCTGATGATAGATGCGGATAGCGGGTCAAGATAAAGTTGGGTTATTCTCTCACCCATCATCGTAGCCTCATATTTCATACCTGAAAATTCATCCAATTCATTTGAATGCCATGCACCTACTGAGCTTAATTCAGATGCCAAATTGAAGCCTAGTACTGGTTTATTATGGGCTGTGAATTTGTTAGTGTCACTGGACCTAGTCTCTTTGTTCAACTCTACACCCTGAGTAGACTTTGCAACCATCGCCCAAGCAGGCACATTATCATCCCAATCATCCGAATCTACGATTTTATCTGCACGTGCCTCAGAATACGATCTATCAACGCCAATTTTCCGAATAAACCGTTCCTCTGTTAACCACGTAAGAGTTTGATCAATCTTTTCTTTCAGGATATGTTTCGGGGTTGAAAAACCAAGGAATGTTGCAGACAAGAAATCTCCTATCTCTCCCCTGTGCTGAATCCCACCTGTCGATATAATTGAAAGAATGTGGGTGCGCAACGCAGGCTCTCCTGCTAACTTGGAATTTATTGGCTCTACATCTCCAAAGAAGTATTTTTCACTAACCATATCTGCGACTTCCCAGCCGTCAGTACCTTTGCATAGAACCCAAGCTTCGCCAAAATCATCATATTTCGGCCTACCTGCTCTGCCTAACATTTGTCTAACCTCCATAACAGGCAAAGGCCGACTCATTCCATCATCCCATCTTTTGATATCCCTTACTAGTACCCTTCTTGCTGGGAGGTTTACCCCGGCAGCCAAGGTAGGAGTAGCGGATAAACAAGTCAATATACCTTCTTTGAAGGCATTTTCAACCACTTTCCTTTGATTGTGAGTTAAGCCCGCATGGTGAAATGCGGTGCCCCCTCTAATACATTGCACTAGTTTCTCTCCCATTGCCGATTGGCGCCCCCCCTCTATAGAAGAGGCTACTTCATTTAATCTTGCCATTCTATCGGTATCTTCTGCGGAAAGTTTTTTAGACACTCTTTTAGCCAATTTAACCGCCTCTGATTCAGCACTTTTCCTTGTGCCAACGAAGATTAGTAGCTGGCCACCAGAATCTATTGAATCATTCAAAACTACCCATGTTGGTTGAGATTTGGGACCTTCCAAATCCCTAGGAGGGTTGAGTAAATCTGCATTATCTGATAAGTTAGACGATTGCACCATCCTAGGCTCCAAATGTAGATCGTGAAATGTGCTATATTCTAAAGCAACAGGACGCCAATCAGAAATTATCAATTCTGCATCAAGCCAATTAGCAAGTTGCTCGCAATTTCCAACCGTAGCCGAAAGGGCAATGATTTGAGCATTAGGCCTCAAGTAACGCAGTTTTGTCAGATTAATTTCCAAAGTAGGACCTCTAGTTGCATCATTTAACAGATGGAATTCATCTGATATTATAATCGAAACATTTGCCATAGACTCTGAACGATTTCTAATTATTGAATCTAATTTTTCGGAAGTGCATACAAGTATGTCACATTCATCAATCTTTTTTGCTTCTGATGACGAGTCACCAATTCCAAGGCCAATGGACAAATTCAATGCTTTGCCAAGCGCCTTGAAATCGTCAAATTTCTCTGAAGCTAAGGCTTTGAGAGGTACAATGTAGATGGCTTTGGAACCAATATCTTCGAGTAGCAGTTTACGGAGGATTGCGATATAAGCAATTAGCGACTTACCGCTTGCAGTTGGTATGGCAATTAAGGCACTACGGTTGGAAAAGATTGCCTCCATAGATTGCGCTTGAGGCGGATGTAGATTGTTAATCCCCCATTCTTCTATGAAGAATTTCTTAGCCTTGTCGGGCAAAACTAAGTCATTGATCGACGCAACTTGGTCTGCCATGTGGCGACTGTGATGTCAATAGTCCAAAAGGACAACGCATGAAATTATAATTCCGACATCAATAAAACCCCCCGGTTACTGCATAACTAACATGAGCGACGATATGGATTCAATAATTGAAGAAAGATTATCCGTTTTTGATGATGAACCAGATCTAAATGATTGGGTTGAAGTAATGTGTGGGGCCGCAATGGCAGTTCTAGGGATTTTTCACTTAATCGAGCCTGGG
>JAQXFJ010000331.1 GCA_029250385.1 Candidatus Poseidoniaceae archaeon
CTAATTGGATGTCCTTCTTCAACAGAAACATTATGGCTACCTTGGTTTACTTGTAGATTATGAAATGGGTTGTCAAATGTAAGATTATGAGTCATAGAGTTGCTGTTTGAATAATTTAACATCGTGTCATATCCTGCTAATTGTGTGTGTATTGATTCTAGGCCGCTACTGGAAAAGGTGGCATAACGGTGAGATTTACCCGAAGAAAATCCAGTATCTTTTGCCGGTATTATGTTTAGTCCGTTACTTGGGTTACTGGAATCATTATTATGCCAGTATGCGGCGATTTCTTTGTCCGAATCAATGATAGGAGTCCCACTTATTCCTTGAGGTGGCCACGGTATGACTACAGTTGAATCTGATAGTATTGAAATTCCTCCACCTTTCCAAGTGACAGTAGCAAGTTCATCATTTGGATTGAACAGTTCTAAGCTTCCGGGAAGTTCAGGCGTGTTGAACTCAGAACCAATAAATGCACCTGATGTGGATTGTAGGGTTAAACTACCAGTCAGATTATCATCTATTGATAGCATAATAAGTCTAGATGATGCACTTGTTGAAACCGATACCAATTGAGGGGAATCTAAATTGATTGTGTGAGTCCATGACACTCCAATTCTCATGTCACTACCACTTGTGACCATGTGGGAAGTTGGTTGTTGGTCAATCATTAATTCAATTAGATTTGATGTTTCACTCATAATGTGTAGTGTGTTAGCACCTTGATCCATTGGTATGCTCCAAGACCTGCCGGTAAAATCACTTTGGCTAGGATTGTCTGGCATAAACATAGTACTCCCACCGTTACCAAAACTGGCCAAAATGTTCAGTTGATGACTCGATTCAATTTTGTATACTTGCAATTCAGTAGTGCTTACCTTGATAGTATTACCTAGACTTAGGTCAATTTTTTCGACAAATTGATTTTCAGAATATACTTTGAGTTCTATGGGGCCAAGTGGAGATGCAATCCCTTGGTTGGGACTTATCATTATTTCTTCTATGTAGTCTGGTATGGAATATATGAATGGTTTTGTAGGGCCGAGGCGAAGGTCATCGAAACAAACTGATGTTGATTGACTTTCAGGATGTTTTATTTGTATTGTATCATCGAAATCTAATACGCCTTTCATCCTAAATGTAGTGTCACTATTCCATGTTGATGAGTACCACATTCCTCCTCTAGTTGTGTCCCAAGAAAGGGTTCCATCAATCGGTATTAGGTCAATTTCAGTAGAATCTCCTGGCATTCCATGTTCGCTTAAAACTTCAGTTTGTTGTGATAAGATCATCATTTGTGAAGACATGTCATCACGTTCTATGGACCCCTCTAATTCCTCGATGATTGGCAGCATTGATACCAACATCAAGCCGATAATTGAGACAACTCCACCAAATAATAACACCGTAGCAATTGCTGCTGATACAGACTCCTCATTCCGGGTTAGGTTCTGTTTCATCTTTCCAAAACCACCTGATTAATAGTCACATCAAAAAATACCGATTGACCTAAAGAATTTACACTAATTCCATCAATCCCACTTGCTCTTTCAAATGGTGACAATCCTATATAGGAATCAAGTGTTCCAGACGCCCTGTTTAATGCGTAAGAATTCAACCATAACTCATCATATTGTGGACTTATGACCGGAGATACAGAGTTTGTAGTCGCATACCTGATGTTGAAACATTCTCCCGAAAATGGGCTCATTGATCCTGCTGAAATAATGTCAATGCCAAGTTGATTAGCATTACCTAGACTCCCGTTAACTACCACGTTAGTTAGTACCATGGATAATCGTGTTCCTCCTGTAGCAAGTTCGTCAAATTCGATTCTTGGAAACTGACTAATTTCCCAAGCTGAATCAGCAAAGTGTTCAATTCTAGCATTGTTGATAAGATATATTTCATGCTCACCATTGCCTAGGCTTGTGATTAAACGCAGTCCTGATAATGAATATTTGACGCTGCGGTGAATTGGGTCATCATTATCGCTAAAAACAGTGATGATGTACCACTCGCCTAGTTGCATATTATGTTCGACTAATCCATCATTGGCGGTTATTAATTGAGTGTATTCACTATTCTCTGTTGTTATTGTGACTTTTGCTGCAGTTTGGTTAATACTGGTTATCACAAACGAATTATTGCTATATTGTCCAATATTAACTACTTCAAAAGGCGTCAAATCAGCACTTATTACCCAATGTTCAAGATTACTGACTCCTTGTAAAAGCGAGGTTCTCATCTGTAAACTATGCCGGATACCAGTCCCTTCGGGTGCCTCAGAAGCGACATCTATCCGATCTTCTAAGCGGTCTGCAATGCCATTTGCTGCGTTCCAGTTGGTATTGTCTTCAAAATCAGAGATATACGGATTCAAAAATACCCAGACACCGCCCATGATTGTAACAACCATGGCGAGCATCATTATCACACCCAAGACTTCGCTCACGCCATCTTCATTTTCCCGGCTCCGAGGTCCTGAGGTGTGGCGTCTGCTAGTTGGCACAAACC
>JAQXFJ010000344.1 GCA_029250385.1 Candidatus Poseidoniaceae archaeon
TACACCATACCCCCATCATTACGATGGTAACTATTCGCGAAGCAAATAGTCGGATTTTCTTAATCGGACAGTTAGTTCTAACTACGACGGCGGAATTTCCGCTTTAGAGAATTGTCTGGAAAGATATCTGTCCACATCACTCGTCTCACCTGTCCGGTACAAGGTAACTAAAGGTGGTCTACCGTAAAAACTTTTCGGTAAGTTTGCCATTTTCCGGCATAAGAATGTTATTTTTCGCGACTAACAGAATGGAAGTTACTTCGATTTGATATCATATTCTCCGCTAATTAGCATACCGTCGAACAAAAACGGGCCAGCAGGAACTACTGCTGCGACAAATCCGTGAAACAACGCAGTTCTATTCCAATGCTTGTTCATGCCAATTAGTAATATTGCCATGAATGCAACAAATAAGCCGCCATGAATTGCTCCAACGATGGAAACCAGTTCTGGGTCTCCGCCAATATATTTCATCGGCATAGCAACCGCAAACAAACATAATGCAGAGATGCCTTCTAGATAGCTGATAATAGATACTAACTGTTTCATGAGTTAACTTCCACCATTGGCCTACTTGAGCCACATGCAGGGCATAATTGGTCATCGCTGTCGCCATAATCATACTTACAAGCGGGACAAACCTTTGCCAATTCTAATTTACCAATTGCGGCTATCTTTTCACCGGTTAAACTGAGATGTCCGTTATCAATATCGCCGACCATATATTTACCCGGCCCGCCAATTCTAAGCAAAATATCTGGAGGTAATGTTACCGTACCAGTCTCATCTATGATCAATTCACGGTTTCTACTCAAGTCTTCAACATCAACACCAACACCATGTTCAGCAACGAATCTTCCATCACGCAGTTCTAAGGAGCGGTCGGCGAATGAGGCGACTTCCTTGGAGTGAGTAACAATGAGGAATGAAACCCCGTCGTTTTCATGTAAGTCTTTGAATAATGCCAATACTTCTCTACTGGTAATAGGGTCCAATGCACCGGTTGGCTCATCTGCTAGAATCAGTCTAGGATTGGTAATAAGTGCCCTAGCAATGGCAACTCTTTGCTGTTCTCCACCGCTTAATTTAGCCGGCAAGGCTTTTGCTCTAGGCAAAATACCCAAACGGTCTAACATCTCATCTGCCAGTTTTAGCGCCTTTCGAGAAGACATACCTTGGTGTCTAAGTGGTTGTGCAACGTTGTCTCGAGCATTCATGTCTGCCAATAGATTACCTTCTTGGAAAATAAATGATACTGTTTTTTGCCGGAGGTGAACTAGTTCTTTACCGCTCAGCCTTGTCATGTTCTTACCAGCCATTACCACTGAACCTGAACTAGGCTTCATCAAGCCACCAAGACACTTCATCAAAGTAGACTTACCAGACCCACTGGGACCAACCACAGCAATCGCTTCACCGGCTTTAATATCGATATGAATGCCACGCAGTGCAACTACGTTACCATCCTCAGCTTTTGACTCATAGACGTGATATAATGAGGATGCTTCTAGAATACTATCAACCATTTTCATTCCCCCTTCAAGACCATGGCTAGGTCCGACTTTAGCGCCCTTCTAGTAGTCAGCAACAATGCGACAACAACCGCAGCAAATACCGTTAGCGATACCAAGGTTAGTTCAAACCATGGATAAACTAGTTCACGACTTATATTGGTTGAAGCACCACCAAATAATTGGAAAATGAAACCAAATACATCAAAGAATCCATTGAATGAGAAGGCTAAACCGATACCTAAAACAAGCCCTAGTAGCATTGAAACCATGATGATTGATAAAATCTCAAACAGCACCAGTCGCAAAATTTGAGTTGGACTGGCACCGATAGCTTGCAAGACTGCTAATTCTTTCTTACGCTGATTCAGCACTAATGAGAGGAATACGAAACTAGATGCTACAGCAGCAATACTGGCAACGACAAACTGCAGTGAAAGTAAGCCTGGAGTACCGAAAATCAGGCCGCCATTTCTCTCAACTGCTTCATGCTCGCTAGTCCAATCCTTGACTTCAGCGACTCGTGAATCTGCTTCGATTCTAGAACCTAATGCCTGCAGCGCATCACCACTCAGACCGTCTATTTGATAAATCCAATTGGTTGAATTATGTCTGTCTGCTGTATCGTTTCCGATGAAACTACGCCATGTAGATTCACCAATAATAACTGAATCAGCAATTAATGGGGAAGAAAGTCCTGGAATGTATTCATGTAGCCCCATATACTCTACTGAAACGTTGAAAGGTGTGGTGATAAATTCTATTTCCGTTCCAATCAGGAATAGTGGTTCCAGTAACGGAGTAGGTCTTGGATTATACTTGTAATGGCATCCAGTAGAGTTGGCAGTAGTACCATCTGGACAAGTGGCATTATCCACATTTGCAACTGATAAATCAATATCACCAAAGATGCCACTTAAGTTTGCGTTTGATAAATCAGCACCTGCTAAACTTCCTTCACCAAATTCAAAGAAGAGAGCATTTGAAAGGTTAGCCCCCGATAAGTTTGCACCGGATAGATCGACAGCCACCATTAATGCTTCACTAAGGTTGGCTCCAATAAGATCAGCTTGTGATAAATCGGCACCAGAGAAGTCTGTTCTTCCAAAGTCACGGAAACTTATATCTTGGCTAGAGAAATCAACTTCTGACAAATCAATATCCATCATATCGGCGTACATTATTTGCAGAAACAAAATCTGGTCCATATTTTCTGATAATTGTGACATGTCGGATAAGTTTTCTAACGAAAATCCACCTTGAATCACTCGGTAGTCAATTTCCTCATAAGTCATAGTCACCGTCTTACTTCTTTCATCTGATTCACTGATTAGGATATCGTCTAAATTAGAATCTCTACTCTTACCGTTTCCCGCTAAGTCTAGAGTTCCGGCTGAATCTTCCCCTGCAGTGAAACCGTTACTAGCATAGCGGTCAAAGGCTGCCGACAAATCCTCACCAGGAATTGATTGTTCATTCCAATTCAACACTGCTGATGATTGGTCTAAAATCACATATGTCTGTATCAAATCATTATCTGGACCACGTAATAACAAACTGGGTATTGTGGTTGCTGTAACGGTTTTGTCACCATCATAAAGTTCGTCAAAGATTGCTAAAGCCGTGGTTTCATTGAGTGAATCTTCAAAGGTAATTTGGAGATCTGAACCAACGGTTGCATCAACTGTTCTTTCGTCCACTAACGTACCGGTATAACCTTGCACTGCGGCAAGGGTTACGATAGACAAAGTCAGCAACATGATTACTGCAAGTCGATTGACTGATTCTGCTGAGCCTGAACCCTTTAATCCGCGCTTAACATCTTTGAGCAACTTGGTTCGACCAAATATTAACTGCATAATTTGTGGACCTTTGGCGCCAACTCTTCCAAGAAGAAGTGCGCCACCAATCCAGAACAAGAATGGGCCAAATATTCCCAGTAAACCTTCAAAGAAGAAATTTTGAACCAGCCCGTACTCACTACCATTCATTTCCATCCAAGTATCGATTACTGAAATCAGTCCAATCAGGAAACAAGTCCAGTGTAGCCAATATTTTGGCTCCACCTTATCTAACGAGCCTTTGACTCCATCTTCAATCTCTAGTTCAATGAAATCTTTCGCACGTTTTCGACCAAATAACAGTGCCAAACCAAGCGTGCTTAGTGCGGTAAACATTGTGGCCCCAAAGGATAGCGTTGGGTCTATACTGTAATCACCGGTCTTAAACTCCATAAAGCCAACTGCTGATAGTACAATCTCCACTGTAAACATCGCAAGCAGATAGCCAGCCAGCCATGCTACTGAGGCAAATACTGCTAATTCGAGTAATACCATGCCCTGTAATCCTTTGCTGCCTCCACCAATAACCCGATGAATACTGATTTCTTTACGCCTCTGTTCCAGTGACAATATCAACCCATAAACCAAAACTGCCAACGACATTACGACAATTGGCACCATGACAATATAGTCAAAAATCTGGATTAGAGCGAGGAAAATATTGAGGAAAGTTATGGTTCCCCCAACAATATCAGTGTAGAATAATTCTATTTCACTTGAAGTATAATTATTACTCATAATGTCGGCTTTTAGGTTGTCTAACCATAAAGTTGCATCATCAGTAGAACTGGTTGGTAATTGGGAACGATCTACTGCGAGTCCTAGATAGACGTGGTCTTTTTCCATTAGAACTCCTGCTTGTTCATCAGATAATACCGTCCAAGTTGTGAATATTGGATTTGGACCAAGGGTAGGGTTGCCTAAATCCCATGGCTGATAAATCCCAAGAACGGTCATATTGGTGATTGTCATTGGCATCCTACAGTAGATTTTGCCGTTTTCCGAAGAAGAAGCAATACCTGGACAGTTCTCGACTAAATCTACTCCACCTGAATCAAAGAATTCACTGTCTATAACGTAAACAAAGGTAATCTCGTCGAGTATGTCCCCGACTTCAGCCCTTGCTTGTGATGCAATATTTGACGGTAAGATGACGCCTCTTTGCTGAGTCATATTCTCTGGTGATGGCCATTCTCCTTGTCCCTGAATGATATTAGCACCAAACCGTTTGGCAAATTCTCCGTCAAAGGCTTCTGGACCCATAAGCCGTATTGAACGGTAATCAGAAATTGGTGGACCGTCCTCACGTAATTCGGGATATTTCCAAGTCGTATTGAGCCAATATGGATTATCACTATCGGTTATTGAACGCATCTCTAGTGGTTGGGCGAATAGGAAATCTTCGTTAAAAAATCCACCACTATGAATCCCCTGGCGGCCAAAAATCACCGTACAGTCGGCTAATTCAGTGCTGTATTCCAGCATCAATTCAGAACATACATCCTGCATCACACTGGTATTATTTGTCCAACCCGAAGTATCTGGAGCTGGCGCTCTCTTAAATTCCACTTTAGCATCTATAGGCTCACCGTCAAGCGATTCGTCGAAGAAAATTTGTGATAGCCCAATTCCGTAAGACAACACTGTGGTTATGACAAGTGATGCTAAAAATACCCCTGCTACGACAGCCAAGCCTCTTTCTCGACCTCGCCATGCACTTTGTGAAGCTAAGCGTATATTTTCTGGAGCATCACGAATCCGTCTGCGCCATCTTTCAATTCTGCCCACTTTAGGAACTACATAGGCTGCAAATGGATCGAGGTTATCTGTATCCTCGCTCATTCTTCTTCACCATCCAAATCGTCAAGACCCCATGCTGTTCTTATGTCAGAGGCTTCGGTCGTCCCTTCCTTCAGTAACAGCATGCGGTCAGCATTTAATGCCAGCTCTGGGTCGTGAGTGACCATTAAAATTGAAATTGGATTATCCTCATCGTGGCACAGGTCTTTGAATAATTGCAATACTTCTTTACCACTAGCGATATCTAAATTCCCGGTAGGCTCATCTGCTAATAATAAAGGGCGATTACCAGCAATTGCTCTAGCTATTGCCACTCTTTGTTGCTGACCACCGGATAATTGGTCTGGAATATGATGCATTCTGTCGCTTAAGCCAACTCTAGTTAGCGCCTCGATGGCTCTTTTCTCAGATTGTGAAGATGTAAGGCCAGACAACTCTAATGCCATAGCAACATTGTCTAGTGCGGTTAGATTGTTCAACAAATGAAAGTCTTGAAAAATCCAGCCGACTAATTCTCTGCGCACATCGACAACACTCGAAGGGCCTTTCAGACCATACTTTCGGTCATTGAGATTAATTTCTCCGCCGTCACCTGGCAACAATCCGCCGATAATGTTCAGTAGTGTTGATTTGCCGCAGCCCGATGGACCCATCAGAGCAACTAATTCACCTCGTTTTAACTTTAAATCGACACCTTTCAAAACTTTTAATTTACTGCTTCCAAAACCAAAAGATTTTGTTAGACCTTTCACTTCTAACATTCTCAATCTACCTTGGCTTTTGCATCAAGTCTTGGTATTTATAAGAGTGTTAGGGATGTCTACTTGCCAACTTGTTTTGGAACTTGTCGTAACTTTTCTTCATACGGTGGTGAAATAATGGTGGAATTAACGCGGTCCAAAACATCACATAGTAGCCATTTGGCAGCTGTGGAGAGTCCTCATGAACTGCTAGTTTTTGGTATGGTGTGCTAGACCTCAAGTGATGCGATGGATGAAGGGGCAGTTCTAGAAGAGTCCAGCGCGACCACCGATTACGACTTTCCCATGCGTGACCGGCGT
>JAQXFJ010000005.1 GCA_029250385.1 Candidatus Poseidoniaceae archaeon
CACAACGACATGAGTGAATTAGAAGCAGTACTGGTTAGTAATGAAGAAGCAAAGCGAAAACTAATCATCACTGACGGGGTATTTTCCATGGATGGTGACATTGCGCCCCTTGATGAAATTGACAAATTAGCCAAGGAATATGGTGCGATGGTATATGTCGATGACTGTCACGGTGAGGGAGTTCTAGGTGAAACTGGTGCAGGAATAGTTGACCACTTTGGGTTGCAAGGTAGTATTGACTTTGAAACGGGTTCATTTTCAAAAGCTCTGGGTGTTCAAGGAGGAATACTTGCTGGAACAGAGATGACTAGGACTCATGCATTGAATCATTCTAGATCTTGGTTATTGTCTGGTTCTCAACCACCAGGCGTTGCTGCAGCACAAAAAGCGGCTGTAGAAGTGCTGATGGAAGAGCCTGAACATCATCAAAAGTTATGGGCTAATACCAACTATTTCCGTAAGGAATTACAAAGTTTAGGATTCGATACCGGTGTGTCGACTACACCGATAATTCCGGTAATGTGCGGGGAATCCAAAGTTGCCAAAGACTTCACTGTCGAACTTGGTAAACAGGGTGTTATGGCTGGGGCAATTGTATTTCCGATGGTGTCTAGAGACAAAGCAAGGATACGGACTCAAATGTCCTCAGGACTTGCTAAAGATGACCTCGATGAGGTATTAGCAATCTTTGAGAGAGTGGGACCAAAACTGGGTTTGATTTGAGTTATTCCTCTGCATTTTCAAATTCATTAACTACTGAATCAATCTCGCTATCATTACTTATCGCAATATCATAATCTTTTGACTCGTCTCGAATATCTAACATATCTTCAAACGGGTTTTTGCCATCATCAATCATGCAAAGCAATCTCCATCTTGGTGCCCAAGAAAGATGCACATACAATGGTCCTGGTAGCAATATTAGTAGCCAAGAGATATAAGCATTTATTGATAATATGTCCGTTCTATCTATGGACAATAAGGCTAGTCCAACAAATGGCATTGGATACAAAATAATCCTTGGAGGTGCTATTGGCATTCTGCCAAAAAGGGTGTTAATGATTGTTGAACATAGGCCCAAGAAAAAACAGGCGACCATCAATAATGCACAATGTAGTGCCCAGTCGCTAGTCCATCCATAGTAATCGTCTGTGGCGAAACGATATGGTAAAATTAATGCCAGAGCAATGAGAAAACCATAAAATCCACCAATATTTGATGGGTGAGAAAGCCACAATGGCAGTCTTGCAAACAACTTGGATAGCGAAGTGCCAAGCAGAGTTTCCTGTTGATTTTCTGATAGTGAACCTATCACCGTGTTCCAATTAACGGATTTTGCCACGATTAGTCCTGTTCGGGAGGGTTCATGAATTAACAGGGTGGGTGGGATTTATTGACTATTCTTTGTTGATGAATTTAGCAAGTGGGCCCTCGACATTCAATTCTTCTTCACTAAGCCAATCTCTTTCTAGCAATCCATAGTCCATTGTTTCCCGTTCCCTAGCATCTTCTATGGGGTCAACTTTTCCATTGACAACGTCTCTTAATGCCAGTGCTTGATTGATAATGATTATCTGTTTAGATAATCGAGTCTTGTTTGTTGAATCACTAAAATGACCTAGTGTTGTGTAGTCTTCGTGGTCCTCTACTAGATTAAAGCCGTTTACTAGTTCATCTTCGACTAATCTAATTCTATGCTCGCCGATGTCGATCCAATCACTAGTTGACAATTTTACCGAAACAATTGCTTTCCCTATAGGCTCACCATCAACAAATGGGTGATTGATGTTTACTCCAAGTGGTGTTGCAATTATCGCTTGCAAATCAGGACCAAAGACAAGGTAAATCGCACCTCCGATGGTGATGGAGAGTAGTATGGTGAAAATTGGTAGTTGGTAAATAGCAGTCAACAGTATTGGAACTATTATTGATAAAAAAGTAATTATTCTTACCCCCAACAATTTATTTTTGTAAGGAGAACATAATGTTAAATCAGCAAATTCAATAATTCCTTTTGGAACACTCACAATTATGCCTCAGACAATGTTAGGAGAGGTATTCTCAATAAGGGTTTGTAATTTCTGTGGGCATAACGAGCATTCTCCCAAATCGTCATCTTTTGCTAAATTCTTCCGCATCTTTCAATAACACTTAGACAAGGCTGAATCTAAAGGGGTGATGATTATGGTTGAATTACCACAAGGCGTGGTCATTGAAGTACGGCGTGGTGGGCATGATGCACTCGCCAAACTAGCCGGCGATATGTCGACTCTTGGAATCTCAGGATATATTAGAATCGAGCGCCGGCCCAAAGGCATAATTCCTCGAGTAAGCCAAGTGGTAATACAGGATACAACTCCCCGTATTGCTCTACATGAAGCGGATTTATTGTTGACAGGTTTGGAAGCTTTGATGGAGATAGAAAAGGATTCTACCGCACTTGACGCATTGGTTTCATTAGTGGAATTGCCTGATGATGACTTAGTAAGAATTGTCAATTTATACCCTGATGCAACCATTGAGCAGGAACAAGACACTAATTCCAGTAATAATGATGACTGGTGGAATTACGTCAGACTAAACACTAGCAGTTGGCGTAGGGAAGAGAGATTACCAGGGCAAGAAGTTTCTATTGAGGCACCAGAATATATACGACAACTTACCAAAGCAAAGTTGGAAAATTTTAGCGCTGGTGAAAGATTTCTAAATTATGGCGATGTGCTGATTATTGATGATAGTGATTCTCACGCAATAATTGAACTTGGTAGCGTATTAGCTGGCTATGGCCGGCCACTATTGGTTCTCTCCAGGCATGATGATGAAACGTTACTGAAGAATTATTCACTGCCAAAAGGTTCTTGTCAGAGAATCTCTATCCTCGCAGAAGAATCTCCAACCGACTTAGTTGAGCGTTTACAACAAAAAGTAACTAACTTTTTGTGGGCAAATAAGCAAGCAGTAGTTATCATTTCTGGGTTTGAATATTTATTGAGCATAAGTGATTTGAAAAGTTCAATTGGAATGATTTGTAATTTAGTTGACCAAATAAGAACGGGTGACCATTTGATGCTGACGAATTGTGACTTAGATATTTTTGATAATCTAGACAGACACCGATTCCTAAAGGAATTTGATTTAATTCCCTCGGGATTTGTCGAGGGGTTAGTAATTGATTCCGAGGCCTTAATCGACCACCCAATTTGTGTTGAATTATCCGATGAAGAATTATCTTGGATAGAACAACAAATATCTTTTGCAACTTCAAATGATCCTCAAGTAATAAGTGGAGGAGTAGTTTCAGGTGGAGCTTCTAACTTGGTGGATGAAGATGTTCTAGAAGTGAAAGGAAAATTAGCAGAACTAGTTGAAGATTGGCCTGGGCAAAAACTTGAACAAACATCTCATTTAACTTCATTAGAGTCCAGATTGATCGATGATAATCAGATTAATGATGATTTCAAGCAAGCATTTGTTCCTTCAATGAAAGTTTCTAATGATATTGAAGTAATCTCACAAAATGATGTTATTGACCAAGTAACACATCAAGACATAGTCGTACAGCAATCATCATTACCTGAGACTCATATTAAGGGTCCTAGAAAAGCCATTAGGATAAAGCGAGCGAAGAAAAAAATTACTGATACAAGACCTAGTAGATTGCATAAGCAATCGATTGCTGCAGCCGCTAAATCAAATGTTGAGTTGCCTAAATTCTCTCAAATGCCGGTTGCAAAATCAAATCGAGGAGCAGTCGGTGTAGACCTTGACTCACGGTCTAATCGAATGTCCTCTGCATTGGAAAATATGTTGAAAAACCCAATTAGGACTCGGTCTAGAGAACTTTCACAAGCATTGAATCAAAAATCCTCTAAGACTAATCATAATCTACCAAGCATTGAAGTTAAACCTAAAATAAACGTCCCGTCAAAAGTAACTGATAAGTCAATTATTCATTCTGCTTCAAAAATTACCCAATCAAACAATAACCGACGTTCAAGAGAATCTGCTACTAGGGTTCAAAATCAATTAGATATGGATCATAATTATCAAAAATGGGCAACAGAATACAAACGGCCTAGTGAGACTTCAGACGGAACGGATAGTTCAGACATAGGAGGTGAAGATTGATGTCAAAACCGACAAAGCTATTGTTAGCCCTTAAAAATGCTAAAAAGCACCTTGAGATAGCCAGCAAACAAGCCACAAATGATGACCTCACAACAGAGTTAGAGCAGACACATCAGCCAAAATCCAGATTAAATAAATTGTCTGGTGGTTCATATTCTCCCCCTGCAAAACGGCAGTCGCTCCTTTCTAGAGTAGGTGTGGCAAACCGTCCAACATACGACTTAATTGCCGATGGCATACTTGGTAAAAATGAAGATTATCGGCCTAAATTATCATTGAATAATACTGGAAGTGAAGTATCCAGTTTGGTTGCAGAGCGATTGAAAAACCTCAGAGAACGCACATTGAGTAAAATCTCTAGTGATACAAGTATTGCCGAATCATCCTTCTTTGGTTTTGAAGCAGATGGGACTCCTATTTGGAGTAGCGTTGTTTCAGGACAAAGAGGTATTGATGAGGGTTTACATCGCCAAAGCAAACAGAAAAAGACCAACCTTGCACATCATAGCATCCATCTTCCAGTCATTGTTGATTGGCCAAAGACCCTTCAGTACAGTAGCCATCAAACTTACAAAACCTGGTCTACAACAACAGAGAATAGAAGAGCAACTCAGTTGAGTGAGAGAGTAATTGGTTCACCCAAAGAAACACTAAACCCATTAATCTTGATTGGCGATTCCCAAACAGGTAAATCACATCTAATTCACGCCATTGGTCAAGCAGTTTTACTCCGCAGTGAAGGTCCCGTTTACTTCCTAAGAGGTGATGATTTAACTGAGATTTTGGATGTTGAAAACACTTGGTCAGATGTATTTGCTAATTGTGTGATGTTACTAATCGATGATATTGATCTAATTTTATCAGACCAAGAGGTGGCTAATCATGTTGGCAGGATGTTAGATTATGCACTAAATATGGGGGTGCATGTCGTTGTTACTGCTAGAAGTTCTCCTGAAGATTGGCCTGCATCTTCGCTTTGGGATATACTTAGAGGAGGGGTTCGAAGTATACTTGGCCGTGTTGGAGCTGGTAGTTTGATGCTTTATGCTAGAAAGTTATCAAATGAAAGAAATCTTATGCTTTCAGATGAACAACTAGCGTTAATCGTGACAGATGGTGATATTAGTTGGCGAGGCACTAGAAGCGGTATTGATAAAATCGAAGCAGCTATTGAAGGAGGCGAAAAATTACTAGATACCGTAGATGTTTACAAATTGCTAAACGATATTCATTCAGATGACGAAGATTACCTTGAAGAGTCGGAATCTGAAAGTGTTGAGGATATCGCTAATCGTTTGATTAGTTCAGTAATCGACGTAGTGTATAGTGATGATGAGATAGGCGGTATTGAAATAACTACCAAGTTGCCAGAACTTTCAGATGATTATACTCCTCCAGAAATTAATATTGAGTCATTTATTGGCAAACAAACTGATTTAGTTGAGGCGCACATTAAGAAAACTCTTGAAGATTTAACGCCAGAGGCTCCTTCTGTGGTTGATGTCAATGATCGAGATAAGCACTTGGTAGCGAAGATGACTCGTATAGTTAAGCAAGATTACGCCAAAGCGGCAGAAATTTTGACTGAACTTGATATGGGTATCGATCAAAAGTTTGCTTACTCGGATGGCGAGATAAATCAAAACACTGGTCGACTGATTGAATTAGAATCAATGCTGTTGAATCTCGCTGATAGGACTTCAGAGGCATCTTTAGAGGGATTAATCGGTATCGCAGATGAATTGAGAGAACTAGAAAATCAGTTGGTTTCATTAGACCCTGAACGTGGACCCTTGCCAGAATTCGTAGAAGATGAGTTAGATTCATACACTCCTAGTGAAGAATGGAATATTGATTCTTCTGATGTCACTGCTGAGTCATTGATTGATGGCGATTCGATAACACTGAATCCAATTGACGGGATACTCGAGCCACATCCCGAAGGTTCAGTGCAAACTGCGACTATAACTCCAGTAGGGGTAGTCATTGATGGGGAAGAAGAATGAAGCACCCATGGTGGATGAAAGGAGTTCCATTTACCTGCCAATCGGGTTGTGGGAAGTGTTGCGACGAACCTGATGGTATTGTTTATCTTTCAATGCATGACGCAAAACGAATTTCTGGCCGTCTAGGGATGGAAGTTACTGAATGGTTGTCAAGGGATTGTCGTCAAACATTAGACGGAAGGTATGTCCTAAAAAGTCGCGAATCAGACGGCATCTGTATTTACTTGAATGAGGAAAAACAATGCAACATCTATGCGATTAGACCTCAACAATGCGCAGCATATCCTTGGTGGGGTGAAAATTTGGCTACAGAACGTTCTTGGGAACGAACCAAACAAGACTGCCCTGGTTTGACGGCAGAAGATGCAATTATAATCGACGGAAGTAGTATTCGAATACATGTTTTGGCAGACCGTCAATCATCGAAAGGTTTCAGAGAGTGGGTTGACTAACCACGGTTGCCAAATCGTCAATTTGATGGATAAATGGGCCGTCTTTATACCGTAGTGTTTTCTCGGTAGTATAGGTGGGACTTATGGATGATGAGAAAGTTCTTTGTGAAGTGACTGAAAATCACTTAAACACAGGGCTAAGAGGTATTCCTGTTGGAACTTGTCGAACTTCTTTTGTCACCCCTACCGAGGGTGTACACTATTGTGGGTACCCAATAAAAGAGCTAGTTGATTTTAGTCCAGAAGACATAATCTATCTTTTATTCAATAAGGAATTGCCCACAACTGACCAATCATCTGCTTTCAAAGCAGACTTAGCCGCTAGAGGTCATGTGCCATCTGGATTGGCAAATGTCTTGCAAACATTACCAAAAGACGGTCACCCAATGGATTGGCTTTCAGTTGGTATTCAGACTCTTGGTATGTTAGATACTACTGATAACTGGCGAGAAGATTCTTTGAATCTAATAGCTCGAATGCCAAGATTGATGGGTTTGATTTTCCGTTATCGTGAGGGTAGAGGGGCAGATATCGCAGCTGATGACACTAGTAAGTCTCTAGTTCAAAGGTTC
>JAQXFJ010000049.1 GCA_029250385.1 Candidatus Poseidoniaceae archaeon
CCATTGTCCATCCTCATCTTTAACTGCAATACCAGGGAGGTTTACCATTTGGCTTCTAGAATATCCCCACTGTGATGCACCTTCATCCCAGAGTAAATTTTTTGCCTCCGGTACCTCACCTAGTTGATAGTCGTGAATCATGAGCCGTATCGCCATATTTGTGTCATCCCAGGTAACTGATACATTGGCAGTAATTGCTTGGCCTGCTTCAATCCATTGAGTTGAAGTTTGTGCTGGGAAAGTTGCGTAAATCTTTGTCTGTCCTCGATAATCAATCTTGTCTACTAGCCAGCCACTAACATCTTCAACAGATGGCTCAATGGCATATCTCACATATGCGTTAACGGTATATCGAGTGTTAGGCTGGTCAATCAATCTTATTGGATCTCCTGAAAGTAATGATAACAAATCAACGACATCTTCTGAATTTATTAGATTCCCACTGGGCGTACCTTCGCTGGCATCAACACACCAACTAGAATCGGCTTCAGACCACATCAACCTTCCCTGAATATCTCGGAATTCATTATTTAGCGAGGTATTTTCATTGGCTGCGAGGTCAATTCCACTTGGTTTTAGGCAAATTGTAACTCCGCCAGGACCCCGTAAACTCCATTCCTCACCAACCATTACATAGCCAGCAATATTGACAAGGTTGCCGGACTGATAACTCCATGTGGCTTCTTCTCCCCAGTTAAGTCGAATAATGTCAACAGGGTGGTTTCTATCAACAAGGATTTCTGGACCTTGTACAGACATGACCCAATTCAGGTCTCGTTGATTATATGATATAGTTCCAGTAACTTGTACTTTGGAAGAGGTTTCAATCCAATTTCCAACCTTTGACCTGATGCTTAATTTGACTTGATGTTCAGCATTGCCGTAAGAAGGATGGTCCCTTAAGTCAGCGGATACGAACATTGCATCTGGTGGTATTGATTCTCCTATGTATCCAGTGAGGGAAATCACTTCACCTTCGTATTTTTCAGGGTCAAGTGCCACGTCTAATAACGACAATTGGACGATTTCAGGTAGATCATCTTCGTCCCAATCCATCGCACCAGATCCTACGGCAGTCATGTAAATATTACCCTCATACTCCATAACTTTGCCAGTGATTACCACATTTGTGCCAATTGGTGGAATTTCAGCAGGGCGGCTCCAACGAGCCTCAACCACGGCAGTACCGTCTGTTACTATGACGTGGGTTTCCCAATCTCCTGAATTCCATGGGTCTTCTCGCCATGAAATTATCTCTCCTTCAACTTTGACTACTTCATTCTTGTATTCAATCAACTCATCCATATCTACGATGTCTGGTTCTCTAACCATGGCGTAATAATTCAAAATTGCAACTAGGAATATTGCTAGGGTAAACATTACCCAAAGTTGTTGACCTCTAGTTGCTGGGTCATCATCAGTAATTTTATTCATAATGCTCTTGAGAACATCCGCCATGCTTGGTGCTAGCAAATCAGTCTTTTAGTCATGTTTAAGGATAATTGCCTATCTTAGCATCGCCTTTTTAAACAGTAAAGCGAGCGAGTCGTGGGGATGGAATGCGAGAGCGGGTGATAAGGGATGAGATTCACAAGGACATTCTTGTGCCGCCACATCACGCTAAGATTCTTGATACCAAGGAATTCCAAAGGTTGCGCTCGATTCAGCAATTATCAACCTGTGAATACGTATTTCCAGCGGCAAACCACAACCGATTCTCACATTCTCTTGGGGCTTACCATCTGGCAAGAAAATTAACTCAATTACTACAAGATGTTCAACCTGGTATCATTGACGATGATGATGCTGAATTAGTTCAACTGGCTGCTCTGTTGCATGAT
>JAQXFJ010000056.1 GCA_029250385.1 Candidatus Poseidoniaceae archaeon
CCAACCTTTACTAGACCCTCACTTTGACGGGTATCATCTCTATTATTATCAGTTGCACGGCAGGCATCTCTATCGCCCGCTTCATAGTAAAACTCTCCATCAAGATTTTCATCCCATTCTTGGTTGGTTTCTGGTGCTGAAGTGATATCTATGGTAGTAGATTGACAATGATCCCAGGTGCCTTCACCGTCATCATCAGTGTACTCTCCCATGACCCAGAAGGTAAAGCCAATGTCTCCAAGTCCATCTTTATCCTCAACAGATAGAGTTCCAGATGTAGCATTTCGTAAGGTAAATTCCTCCAGATTTTCAAATCCTTCACCAGCGTCTTCAATATTTTCGCCACCAATTACCAACAGCACAACTCCTCCTAAGAGAACAAAAACGCCGATTGCCATGAATATTTTACCTGCAGGGTGCATGTTTGTTGGTGATTGCAATTACGCTATAATGGTATTGTACGGTAAAAAATCATGCCTTTCAGACACTATCCCAAAAATTTCCTTTATCCGGTTCGGGTTCTGATTTCGCTTTTTCTATCGCGACATCGCTAGTTTGGTCATAACTTGGTCTTGTCAATCCTGTAGTTGTCACTGCGGGAGGAATGTCGTCTTGGTAAGGCTCTATTATTTGTTGATATACCGGTTGAGGAATTGCATCATAATTTGGTTTCGTCATCTGATATTCTGGCTGATAGCTATTTACTTGAGGATTATTGTTGCCGTTGGTAATTGTGATTCCACCTGCAATTCCAAATACAATGAAGCAAGCACCGCAGCAACCCATAACCAGCCCCCCAATCACTCCAGCCCATGCATCACTAGCAATACCATTGGTCTTTATCCACATAGAGACATTATCCTCTGCAACTATGGTCGTGTTTCCTTTCATGCATCCTACACAAACTTTGCCAATTTGAGTCAACTCCCTATCTTCATACCATGCTGCTTCAGCACCATAAATCGTACTACATCCACTATTACCATAGTCTACTGAATAGGTGAATACCTCTCTTTGGGGGTCTGGGTTTTGCACTTCTGGATACTCTGAGTAATAATCAGAAATCCATTTTCCGTCGTGAGTGGCAGTAATTACGATATTCTCACAGACATCATGAATTTGGTTATTATTCAAATCGACTGGCGGGTAATCAACGTAAACTGTAAATCCTCCGTCTAAATCATCAACTATCAACGTACCATTAGTGATTTCAACGTATTGGAAGTCATCAATTTCACTCACTGCTGAAAAACCAGAAATTGCAGTTAATCCCCCTATTATTAGGATTAACACGCCGATTGGGCCAACAATCTTTCCTTTGATGTGCATATTTTTGCATCCTAGTTATCTATTGAGGTATTGGTTGCTGCTCCCACCAAGGCGGTGCCAGAAACCAAGCCTCATGGGAATCTGGTCGGTCAATTATTGGAAGGCCGAAATCTCCACCATTGACCGTCAGTCCTCCAAGTGGGTTTGTCGCACACGGACTTGGCAAGTAATCTTCACCAGATTCGGTAAGTTCGAGTCGTAATGAATGGCCTTCAGGGATTATGATGTCCAACGGGTTAAACTCCATCAACATGGTATAACTTGTTAGAGGTGCAGTTGCTTTTGCATCATGACCACCGTCTCGGTATCTTACATCCATAGTGGCATGTCCAAGCCTTAAGTTGTCATCATTATCATACAAGGTGGCAAAGATTTGTCCGCCTTGGCAAGATTGGGTTGTAACGTCTAAATGTAGTGTTGGTAATCCAGATATATGAGTAGCATTTTCAAATGGCTGGCTAACTAGTGTTACTTCTCCGCCAAAGCCGGTTACTGAATCGCCGGTTTGAGTCCATATTGAAGATAGATCTTGAATTTCCCATGCCATATCTTCTGGTGGCCAAGTATCCTCGACATGCCATTTCCCATCATTAGTCTGAATTTGTACCATCGGCTCAGGCTCTTGTCCGATGTCTTTGAGATAATAATTAAACCAGCCAAATAATTCAACCCCCCAATCCATTCTAGACATATTTGGATAAGCTTCTTCACCGTATCCGGAGGTTAGTTCTGAATGACGGTCTGGCTGGTCTGGGTAATTGTGCGCCCATTGACCAGCAATTGCTCTGGCATTGATTCCCGCATCAATCATCATTTGATAGGTTGGAAAGGCATGGTATGGGTCAACATTCCAATCCTGTAATCCCCAAACTAAGTAGACGCTACCTCGATAGTTTTCTAACACATCTGGCAGATGTCTTCTCTCTTCCCAGTATTTACTCCACTTTGAGCCACCATACTCTGCACCAGCCCAAGTAGTAAGTGGATTTAGTGGACCAACAGCGTCGTCGGTACACATGCGTGCGTCGTCAAAAGTAGGGTCGGTAGTAGCACCTTCGTATAATGCATCATAGACCATTGCTCGGCTTTCTGAGGAACCATTACGATAGAACATTTCTTGAACGCCAATCGAGCCAGAAATTGGCACAATTGTTTTGAGATGCTCTGAAGGATTCTGGGCAGCCTCCCAGTTAGTTGTACCAGCATATGATTTGCCCATTAGTCCAACATTGCCGTTTGACCATTCTTGCTCTCCAAGCCAGTCAACTACAGCTTGAATACCGATTTGTTCTGACAATCCTTTGACATCTTGGCAGTGAGTAGACTGTCCAGTGCCAAAAGTTGAGGCTTGGGCTAGGGCGTAGCCGTGAGGAACAAAAGTATCGTAAACCCATTTTCCAACACCGCCATCAGGTACAGTATTTGGTGAAGAGTCATCACCAACAATTCCTTCTCCACCAAAATCATAGTATGGATGAATAGTCATTATGACTGGTACTTTGACACCTTCTTCGACATCAGGCAGCCAAAGTGCCACATGCATCAAATCGTCTTCTGGAGTGCCAATATCTTGCTCTTCTAGTGGTAATTCAACCTCAACGAAGTGTTCGGTATATGGCAGTGCTTCATAGGTGCCATTTACCGGTAATTGGGCTCGCATGGTATCCATTGGTAAATCCATTGTGTGTCTAAGTGAAAGTGGAGTTTCCCACCACTCGCCGCTGAATGATGAAGCTTCATTGGAATCATGAACAATCACTTTGCCAAATGACATTGCCAGAATCAAAAACGCAATGGAAATCGCAATTGTTGACAGCATTGACAAGTTCAGTTCCTTTCGACTGCCACTTGACAATTCTTCACTTAACTCAGCAACTAGAACGTCTTCTTGGACGTCAGAGATTGCTTCTGCCATGGTCTTTCCAGTAACTACTGACTCAAGAGTATGACGCTTATTTGTCGAATTATTCATGTGTGAGATGGCAGTACGTTACACATGCGAGGACGATTAGCACTGTTCATCGTATTAAATTTCATGTTGCTATCTCTGCCAATCAGCGCCTCGGGGCAAAGTGAAGCACCATCTTGGCGAAGTGTTGGAATTGATCCCAGCAGTTGGACTGACGGCCCGGTCGAGGAAGCGACACCAATGAATCAATCATACCAAGGGAATGGGGTGTTGGTTATCGAAATTAGTTATCATACAGGTTTAACTTCATCAGAAGTTCAGGGAAATATAACCATTGAATTGTTTGAACAATGGGCTCCAATTACTACTACCAATATCATTCAGCATATTGAGACAGGTCTGTATGATGGAGTTTTCTTTCACAGAGTTGTTGACGACTTTGTTATTCAATCGGGCGACCCTGAATGCAAAACAGCAGGAGCTTATCCAGTTACTAGTCCTCAATGCAGCAGTGGAGGAACAGGTGAAACAATTCCACTAGAACATGATGTCAATCTTTCACATGTTGATGGCGTGATAGGTATGGCTAGAGGT
>JAQXFJ010000112.1 GCA_029250385.1 Candidatus Poseidoniaceae archaeon
CACAGTGTATCTTTTACCATCATCTAATGCCCCTTCTGTAAAAATGTCAAAACTCAGTCAAGATATACTAAGCCGCTTACCGCCTTACATTAGTGAGAGATTACTGTCTATCTGTGAAAAATTGAATACCTTCGAGATTACAGAACTTACCATGAATCTAGTTAGAGGACTCAGAGAGGCAAACGAATCACAAATCTTGGTTAAGGCCGTCAATGGTGAAAGTAAAGTTTACCTGAACACTGACGATTCTGCACTGCCAATTATTGGGATTTGGGTTGCTAATAAAAGTCACTTCTTGGGCCAGTTAAATGGCCTACAAGATGCTATTCAGGAGTTGTTAGTTGAACCATTAGTGGGTCAAATAATTGATTATTCAGATGACTTTTCAACATCTTTTCAATCTGCATTATGGCAACTTGCTGCTGTTATCTGGAATCATAATTGCTCAACCCCAAATGAGCAATATGCGATACAATCGAAGCTTTTTTGATCGGTCCACCGTTTCATTTTTAGTTTAACTAATCCATGCTACAGGGTCTTGGAAAAGATGGTCTTCCACCTCGGTCAATTTTGGTTAATGGGCCGAACAGTACCAACATGGCGAAACCGCATAGAAGCAGAATTATCAGCATTGGATAATTTTGAACGTTCTCTTAGTACAGCCGACAAACTTGCTCTTGCGAGGCTGAAAAATGGCGTTAGGACTCGCAGAACAGCTGGTGGTATGATGCCAGCTCATGATTCTTGGAAGCCAATGCTATTGTCGATGTTACTCGAATGTTATTCGCGCATTGATGAACTTGAACGAACTATTGACCATATAATTGCAGAAGAGTGATGTCTTGAACGGTTGGATTATTGATGCTCAACTAGGCGATGATGGTACTTCTATCGATGTATGGATGTATGTCGATAAGGTTGGAGTTCAGCGGATAATTGTGCCATGGTGTGCATCAATTCATATTCACGCAACCAAAAATCATCTGATTAATTTGGCTAGCTGGCTTGAATACCAAGAAATCAGTCAGCGTTTTTGTGTTGGTTCAATGCGGTTCATCCGCCGAAGATTATCACTTGATCAATACGAGATGCATGATGTACTCGAGGTGGATATGACCGATAGTCGAGCAATAAGACGTCTGGCTCAGCATATTGAATCAAGAGGAGAATTCCATCGCCACACATTGTACTCAGTAGATGCACACTTAGCTCAACGGTTTTTTGTTGAACACAACATCGGTCCGTTTCAACATGTAAATTGGAACGGGCATCAGTTCACCATTGTCGATGAAAGTGACGAATGGCCGCAACTAACTCAGTTAGCAATGGAGTTTCACTACCATTCGACAGACGGCTTTGAAACCATAGACTCTCACCTAGAACAAGTGAAATTAACACTGTACTCTAGTGGCGATAACAGTGTTATTACCGCTGCTGAAGAGATTAGTCATGGCACTTCAACTACCACTTTTTTACAACAATTACAATCGGCAATAGTTCGGTTAAACCCCGACATTATTCTAACTCAAGGCGGCGATTCATTACACTTCCCGGTGCTGCAAAAGCTCAGCAAACAGTCAAACACAGACTTTTCATTCAGTCGAAAAACCTCCACATTAAAGGCAAGAACGATGTCTAGAGTGGTACATTCTTACGGGCAAGTAATTCGCAAAGACAGTTATTTTCCAATACATGGTCGTTTACACATCGATCAACAAGCTAGTTTCATCGTTAGAGAAGGAGGTATACTTGGTTTGTTTGAATTAGCACGCCATTCGAGGCAATCTCCCCAAGATATCTCACGCTTATCTCCAGGTTCAGTAATCAGTGCAATACAAATGCGTATTGCCATGGAAGATGGTATTCTAGTGCCGTGGAAAAAGAATCGTCCAGAAGATACGAAAACCGCTTGGGAATTGATGATGGCAGACCGTGGTGGTCTGTATCTGGACAGTAAACCAGGTCTCTATACAGATGTAATTGAACTTGATTTTGCTAGTCTATTTCCCAGTATTATTGCTACCCGTAACATATCTCCTGAGACGCTTAATTGTGCTTGTTGCCAACCATCAGGGGAGACAATAACTAACTCAAATCTGTTACCGCTCAATATTGAACTCGCCAGTCAAGAAATCCGCCGCCGGCATTTAGAGGAACGAATTGGTACTGGACTATTTCCTTCTATCAATTCAGGGGCACTACCAGTACCCGGTTTATCATCTCATACTTGCGGCCGTAACCATGGTTTTCTTGGGCGGGTCGTAGCGCCAATAATCGAACGCCGACGTGAATTAAAAACTCAAATATTACACAAAGGCGACCGCTTTGACAAACAACAAAATGCGTTGAAATGGTTATTAGTGACCTGCTTTGGCTATACTGGATACAAAAATGCCCGGTTTGGTAGAATCGAAGCCCATGAAGCAATCTGTGCTTGGGCCCGTGAAATATTATTGCAAACGATTGCGATGGCTGAACAAGCAGGCTGGACAGTACTACATGCTATCGTTGATTGTGTGTGGATTGAGAATAAAGCAGTCAAAACTAGAGCAGAGAAATTACACCAAGCGCAATCATTAGCCCGGCGTATTAGTCAAGCGATAGGTATTCCACTAGAATTTGAGGACATGTATCATTTCATTGGATTCTTACCAAGTCGAATGCATGGTGCAGGCTCACTAACTAAGTATTGGGCATATGGTGAGAAAGGGTTAAAATTACGCGGAATTGAAGCAAGGCAACATTCAACGTGTAAGTGGGTGAAGAATTTACAAAATATGGCCTTGCAGATTCTAATCGATTGTGTTGGCCAAGGAATTAATTTGGCTAGTAAACAGGTGCCAAATACCATTTCTGCAATGCTCCACGAGCAACTAAATTTGCTGAATAACAGTGACGTAAAATTGGCTGATTTGGTTGTTTCTCGCCGAGTTACCAAAACACTGAATCAGTTTACTACCTCAACTCTAACTCATTCTGCTTTACTACGCGCTGACAGTCTTGGCCATCAGATACTGCCCGGGCGCAAAGCTAGATTTGTTGTTGTTAAGCCTGCTAATAATCATCCGATGAATCGAGTAATCTTAGTCGAAGAAATTGCTACAACTAATGGTGTGAAAATAGATTACCAGTATTATCATGACTTGGCAGTTCGTGCAACTTGGGCCATTCTAGCGCCATTTGGCTGGTCTGATGAAGAAATTAAAGTAGGCAGTAAGACCACTACATTACTTGATTTTATGACAACTCAATGAGTGATTCTATCTCTTCATTAGAACCATGCTGCAGCATTATTTGTTGATGAAAAATTCTACTGAAACTCTGCTGTAAGGTTTCTTGTTCTACTGCTAATTCTCGATATCCCGACGTGCCGCTAGGGTGGTGCAATAGGCGTGTTCTACTTGTTTTACCGCGCACCTCAGTTCTACCAGTTAATCGTTGAGGGCAGTTTTTTTCAATCATTTTCAGTAGAGTAGCATGTCGTTTTGAGTAAGGCTTTGATGAAGTGATCAAAATTATTGCGATGTGATATTTACTAGCACAATGGGCAAGATGGTGCAAGGACTTTTTCAATAATGCACGTGCCTCACGATCTTTCACTTGTTCATCTAAGTGCATGACTACGGGGCCATCAATGACCACTAATTTCGCTTTTGTAATACTTATCTCATTAGCCAATCTCTCAATTAATGCTGAGAATTGATGCACGGTAAAACCGCGTCCAACAAATAGATTATGCAGTAAATTGTTAGATTCAGGAATATTGCTCGGTAAACATTTTATTATCCGTGCAGGATTAAAGCGGCATGCACCATCAATCCAATGGACATATTCTCCATTAAGCAGTGCTATAGCAGCCCATGCTTCAGCATAACTGCGCATTGCTTTACCACCAAACCCACTGCCAGATAGCTGATACAACTCTCCTATTCTAGGGGCTATTTGTTGTTCATCAATGGCTTTCTCAAACAATGCAGGTTGGTGCTTGCTAGACATGACATAATCTGGTGACTCTATCTAAAAAGGATTGATTAGTGACCTTAGGTGAAAGTAAAAATGAATCGTGATAATTGTGGTAAATATCTAAGTTTGGAGTCAAGCGATAGCAGTATGGAATTATGCAGATATTTATTTACAAAAATGATTGGGTTTATATTATTCAAGGTAGTCGAAAGCATGGATTTTTTGTTTCACGGACTTGTTGGTGCAATCATCGGTGAATGTGCGCCAAAAAGCATCAAAAACCGGCGCACTAAAGGAGCTTTAGCGGCGATGAGCCCAGACTTGGCCAACATACCATTGTACCTCTACTTGGGCATGAAAACCGATAGTTTCATGTGGATTCCAAGCGCTGAAGACTTCTATGAGAACATGTGGATTACCGAACATTGGTCGTGGATGCTGTGGAATATTAGCCATAGTTTCTTATTCTTAGGTCTAATCTTGGCTCCCATAATCTATCGTTCGAGATATAGTAATTTGATCAGTGTTGGTTATCTATCACATCTACTTTTGGACATACCTTCTCATTCAGGAGTTTGGAGTGTCCAACCGATGTGGCCAATTGGAGTGTACAGCTCGGGGTGGTTTGATGCTTGGGCTTGGAATGCAGAACAAATCTTGACTTACTCAATGTTGCCATTGATTGTTTGGGTATTCGTAAAATACCTACGTGATTACCAGTATATTGTATGGCCTTCAGAAGTTACTAAACGACTGAATAATAGTAACAAATCTCAACGCTAAAATAATCAAAAATGGTGATGATATTGAATTCATTTGAACCTATCAGACCGACCTTGATAAGGGTGGACTGCGCGCAAGGTATAGGAGAGGAGATATATGGTTAATTTAGGCCAACCTAATATTGACTTGACGCGCTTCCTCAACGAATCTCCGGTTCACGAAATTGATGGGCAAAAAGTTGACGCTATGAGTTTAATTAATAGCGTAAGCATGATTTCAATGAAGCTTGACTCCAACAATGTTGAACATGTGAAATATTTGACAACTGAAGGGCTTGCAAAGAAACAACGATTAGAGTTTATCAAGAAAATACGCGATAAACTTGGAGCCGACCTGTTTGAATTATCTACCTGTAATAGAGTAGTTTATGTTGGGTTTGGGGTTGATTGTGATGAATTAGAATCCAGTGTTCTAGCCAGCACATCTCTTGACGATGCACCATTTGACCGCTTTACTGGCATTGATGTTTGGCGCCAGTTAGTCAAAGTGTGCAGCGGATTAGATTCGTTTATGATTGGTGAATTACAAGTCATGTCACAATTTAGGGGCTCTGTTGCCTGGCACCGCAAGCATGGTTTAACCAGCGACGTCAACGGTTCATTTTTCGATCACGTTATTTCGGCAAACCGGGTCATTAGGCGAGAATTTGGTTTCAACAAAACGACGGAGTCAATGCTTAACCTTGCGACAACGGCTTTGGAGGAAGTAGTTTCAAAGAATCCACATTCAATCTCAGTAGTTCTAGGCTTTGGTGAAATGGGTTGCAAAGCAGTAGAAGTATTGCTAGACTTAGGACAAACCGACATCACCGTAATCTCTAGGTCTCCAGATGAATCTGCAAAGCGTAACCCAGAGATAGCGGCTAAAGTTAAAATTATGACGCTTGATCAGTGGAAGGAACTTAATCACCAACCATCGCTGATAATCTCAACAATCCGCAACACGGTAGCGACTTATAATTCAAGCAATCCAATACCGACAACAGCTCCAGCCAAGATAATGGATTTCTCTTGGCCGCCATCCATTGATCCAACAGGTATTGGTGCTAATCAAGACCTAATGGGAATGGTGCATTGGATTAAAATCGCCCACAAGTTAGGCGTCGAGTGGGATTATTCATCAACCATCGAAAGAAGTGAATTGATGATCACCGATATTCAACAACGGTTTATGTCAGCATTGACTGACAGAACCCAAGCCAAATTTAGGTCATTCATGTATCAGACACTTGAATCATTATCTAAACAATGGGTGGATTATGAACATGCTATTGAATCTGAGGCACAACTTGAAGCCTTTTCTCGCGAGATTGCCACTTGGCTATGCAATCAAGACGGGCCTTTTGCCACCGGTGAATTAGGCAATATGGTATTATCAACCGATAGACCAATCAATCCAACTCTTCTTAAGAGGGTGGCTAGTGATGTGACTGAGACGATTATTCGCATCAATGAAAAGTCAACTCTTTCGGAGGTTACGCATTGACCCAAATAAAAATCGGGACTAGAACCTCAACACTTGCAATGTGGCAGGCCAATAAGGTCCGCCAAATACTACACGATAATGGTTGTAAAACTGAAATTGTCGGAATTTCTTCACAAGGAGACAAATCTCTTGGTGGTGACCTAGCATCAACTGTTGGCCAATTTATTCATGCAGTAGACCGCGAATTAATGTCGGGAAATATCGATATTGCAGTGCATTCTAGCAAAGATGTTCCAGTAAAAATTTCTGATGAAATCGTCAATTTGGCTTATCTTGAACGTGGTTGTACCAATGATCTACTTATTTTTCCCAAATCAAAAGGTCACCTTTCATTAGGTGATTTACTTGACACCGATCACACTTCATCATTACTTGAAGCGCTAGCGGTTATTCCTAAATCAGGGACAGTTGGTACGGTTTCCGGAAGAAGACAATCCTTCATTTTATCACAACGTCCAGACGTTATCCCAATAGCTGTAAGAGGACAGGTAGAAACAAGATTGAAAAGACTACGAGAAGGCAGAGTCGATGCGATAGTTTTGGCTGAGATTGGCCTTTTGAGATTACATCAAATTGACGCTTTAGAGGATTGGATTCTTGACTTTAGCGCGGTGCGAATTAGTGATGAGCAGTGGCCTACTGCACCAGGCCAAGGTGCGATTTCCGTCCATTGCCGAGCCTCAGATATAGATATGCTCAACCATTTGAGGACAGCATTAAATCACCAAAAAACTGCAGACGATGTAAGTAAAGAGCGTGAAATACTGACCTCGGTAGGTGGCGGTTGTCAATATCCGGCTGGGATTAAGGTCGATGGTGATAACGTTTCAGTACAAGTTTCTCCGCAAAACTGGCGTGAAGTATTTTGCCAAGGTTTGAAATTTGACAGCATGAAATATCACGGACCATTGAACAAGCTGGAAATCAATTTACCTAATACCCAGATAAGTCCAACTCAACAATTTGACAATGGCCCTAAATTAATCTCCACATTAAATTCAAATCGATTAGCAAGAATCCTACAAAATGACGGAATTAACGTCGTGAATCAGCCGGTCATCGAACTAATTCCTAAGGCTGATAATTGGCCAAGTGAATTTATTGATGATTCCGTCTCTCGTTCGCAATGGCCTTATCTGGTATTGACCTCACCGTTCGCCGCTAAGTGTGCTATTGAAATGGCCAAAACAAACGATGATTTGAATCGTATTCAATGGCTAGCAATTGGTGAAGGGACAGCAAGAGCATGTTTCATGCGTGGTGTCACGGTATCAATTTGTGCTAAATCGAGAGATTCAGTCGAACTTACCGAGTTTATCAAGCATAAAATTGAGCGCAACATAACTCTGATGATACCACGTTCCAATGTCGGCTCGACGACTTTTGTTGACGGCCTAACGGAATTAGGTTTCAATGTCCAAACATGGGTTGGCTATCAGAACCAAGCCAAGCAAGTCGACAAGATGCCAGTTGCTGATAATGATGTATTGCTACTATCTTCACCATCTTCTGCCCGTGCTTGGGTCGAAAATGACCTACCCATACCTAAAAATATACTGTGTATGGGCAAAGCATCACAAGAGGAGATAGAATCACTGCAAGATTTCGCGAACTCAACAGTCGAAGTTTTACAGGGACCAACCGCCGAATTTGTCGCTAAATGGTGGAAATCAGCAAGGGGTGAGTAAATGAATATCAGACCAAGAATTAATCGTTGGACTCCAGCAAGACGTGACTTAAACTTTGGACATAGCATAATTTCCTGTTTAGTTCAACCACATTTTGTTGTTGCTGGAAGCGGTGTTGACCAAGAAATTTCCAGTATGCCCGGTATCAATCGACAATCAGTTGATGTATTATTATCAACTATTGCTAAGGATATGGCTATGGGGATTACTGCTCACATGCTATTTCCAGTAGTTGATTCTCATGACAAGGATTCTACCGCCTCGAAGGCTTCTAGTCAAGATATGCCTCTACAACAAGCGGTCAAGCAGTTAAAATCTAAGTACGGCAAAGATATTGTTTTGATGACAGACGTTTGCCTGTGTACTGCCACAGACCATGGTCACTGCGGTATTGTCCACAATCACGAAATTGACAACGATTTAACCATTCCAGAGTTATGCAAGATTGCTCAATCGCACGCTGAGGCTGGTGCAGATTATGTTTCAGCATCTGATATGATGGATGGTAGAGTTAAAGCAATTCGAACAACTCTTGAATCAGCTGGTTTGGTCAATACAGGGATTTTATCTTATTCAGTAAAATATGCTTCATCATTTTACGGCCCGTTTAGAGATGCAGCATCTTCTGCACCATCATTTGGTGACCGAGGAAGTCATCAGATGGATATCCGTTCTGGATATGATGAGGCGATTCTTGAAGCAGTTAGTGATGAAGCAGAAGGAGCAGATATAATCATGGTAAAACCAGCACTAACCTATCTTGATGTAGTTCGTCAAGTTTCTGATGCTGTTGCTAGACCTGTTGCTGTGTACAATGTCAGCGGTGAATATTCGATGGTAATGGCCGCAACTCCCGATGAAGAATCTAGAGCAAAAATGGTTCGTGAGATATTCCACTCCTTCAAAAGGGCCGGGGCTGACGTGATAGTTAGTTACCACACCCGCGAGGCTGTGGCTGGAAACTGGCTTAATTGAGGTGAATCAATGCAAAGAACCAACTCTGATACCTTGCATCAGGAGGCACTACACCACTTGGTAGGAGGGGTTAATTCACCAGTTAGGGCATTCAAATCGGTGCATGGAAATCCGATCTACTTCGAAAAAGCCTCTGGCGCCATAGTAACGGATGTTGATGGTAATGAATTAGTCGACTTTGTCCAGTCTTGGGGTCCACTCGTTCACGGTCATTCACATCCAAAGATAATTGAAATGGTCTACCAAAAGATGCAGAATGGCACCTCTTTTGGCGCTCCTCACATCGGCGAGATAGAATTGGCTAAGCGAGTAAAGCAACGATTTCCATACATGGACAAAGTTAGGTTTGTCTCTTCAGGGACTGAAGCAGTAATGAGTGCAGTTAGGCTCGCTAGAGGCTTTACTGGTAGAGACTTATTGATTAAATTCGAAGGCTGCTACCACGGCCATGTAGACTCACTAATGGTTAGTTCTGGTAGTGGACTTGCCACCTTTGGTATTGCCAGCAGCCCGGGTATTCCAAAAGATACAGTTGCCACTACACTAGTGGCACCACTTGATGACGAAGATGCAGTAGAATTTCTATTCCAAGAACACGGCGAAGATATTGCAGCAGTAATAATTGAGCCTTTGCCTGCTAATAATGGCTTGTTGGTTCAACGTCATGAGTACTTGGCAAAGTTGAGGTCACTATGTGATGAGTATGGTGCTTTGTTAATCTTCGATGAAGTGATTAGTGGCTTTAGATTCAAAGATGGTAGTTATGGAGACCTTTCAGGAATTACCCCCGATATCACATCACTTGGTAAGGTGATAGGCGGCGGGTTACCGGTTGGTGCCTATGGTGCTCGAAGCGAGGTTATGGAACGCCTCTCTCCGCTTGGCCCAGTTTACCAAGCCGGTACGCTGTCTGGTAATCCACTAGCAATGGCGGCAGGGATAATGACGCTAGATTTACTCGATGATGCGGCATATGACCGATTAGAGTCATTAGGTCAAGTGTTACAAGATGCTGTTGAACCTATTTTGGCTAAACATGGCCACCCAATGCGCCTTGTCAGGAGAGGGAGTTTGTTTTGGTTTTCACCAGGGTCAAGTCAACCTCCCGCAAGAGCCGACCTGATACCATCAACTGCTGGAGCATTATATTCTGATGTTCACAAAGGATTGTTAGAAAAAGGCTACATGTTAGCCCCATCAGCCTACGAAATCGGTTTTATTGCAACGGTTCATGAGGAACAACACATTCTTGGTATGGCCCAAGCCTTGGACGAAGTATTGGAAGTCTTGGAGTGGTAGGGATGAACGGCAAGGAGCGAATAGTTTCGGCACTAAACCTGCAACCTGTAGATAGAACTCCAGTATGGTTTATGCGACAAGCTGGTAGACATTTGCCCGAATATCGTAAAATAGCTGCAGAACATAATTTTTGGGAACGTTGCATGGATGTTGATCTATGTACTCAAATAACCTTACAGCCACTTGAGAGGTATCAACAAATCGATGCGGCGATTATTTTCAGTGATATTCTCACACCACTCCCAAGCCTCGGCTATGATGTCGAGTATGGTGGCGGAATAAGAATCAGTGATTTTTCTCTTTCTGATGTTGATGATTGGACGGATTTTAGTGCTAGAAAGCACGCACCTTGGGCTGCTGATGGGCTTAAAGCAGTGGGCCAAGAAGTTGGTGATTCAATCGCTAGGCTAGGATTTGTCGGCTGCCCTTGGACGATTTGTATGTATCTGCTATCTGGTGGGACTGGCGACAAAGATTTCCATAATGCCCGTGCTAAGGTCTATTCAAACCCAGAACAAGCCTCCAATATGCTGCTTAAGATGGGTGAAATTGTCGGTGATTTACTAGCTGACCAAGTAATACATGGTGGAGCAGATGGAGTTCAATTATTCGACACCTGGGCAGGGCTATTATCGCCTGAGACATATCGTAAATTTGCCATGCCTGCTACTGCTAGAACGATCGAAGTGTTCAGAGAGAAAGTTGGTAACGATGTCCCCCTAATTCATTATGCTAAAGGCTCAGGACATCTCCATTCAGCAATTAGGGAATATGACATAAATGCCATCTCTCTTGATTGGCGCGATAACTTAGCTGATAATAGACAGCAATTTGGGGACAAATTTGCCTTCCAAGGAAATCTAGACCCTTCGCTGCTACATGGCTCCACACAGATGGCTAAACAGGCCACTAGAGAAGTCCTGAAAGCCGCCGGTGATAAGCCCGGACATATTTTCAATCTTGGACATGGCTTTGCCCCTTCGGCAAGAATCGAATGCGTTGAAACTGTACTTAGAGAAATTGCAGGTGAATGACCATGCGTCAAAAAATGGCCGAAATGGTACATCGCATACAAGACGAGATTTGCCAGGTGTTAAGAGAAATTGACGGGGTTGATTACCGCCAAGATGAGTGGACTAGAGAAGAAGGCGGTGGCGGAAGAAGCCGAGTTTTTTCTGACGGTAAAGTGTTCGAGAAGGCAGGCGTCAATGTCAGTATTGTGCACGGTACGTTAAGCCCTCAAGCAGCCAAAAGCATGGGCGGCGGTCATGAATTAAAAGGCGCTGATTTGGATTTTTTTGCTACAGGAATAAGCCTAGTGTTGCATCCATTAAATCCAATGGCGCCAACAGTACATGCCAATTATCGATACTTTGAGCGGGGAGATGGGAACAAGCCAGGTAGCTGGTGGTTTGGTGGGGGAGCTGATTTAACTCCAAGTTATTTGTTTGAAGAAGATGCAATTCACTTTCACCAAATACTCAAAGATTCTTGCGACCGTCATGATGTTGCAGATTATGACCATTTCAAGCAATGGTGTGATGATTATTTTCATATCAAACATCGTGGAGAAAGAAGAGGTCTTGGTGGTTTATTTTTTGATGATATCAATAAAGCCAGCAGAGAAGACTGCTTTGCCTTTGTTACCGATTGTGCAGAATCATTCCTAGAATCATATATTCCAATATTGATGCGCCGTAAGGATTTACCATATCGCGAAGAACACAAACAATGGCAACAGATTCGCCGAGGTAGATATGTTGAATTTAACCTAGTATATGATCGTGGAACGACATTTGGTTTGACCACCAATGGCAGGATTGAGAGTATTTTGATGTCTCTGCCACTAACTGCGAGATGGGAATATTGTCACGAAGTTGAAGAAGGTAGTGAAGAGGCTAGATTATTGCAATACTTGCGTAAACCCAAGGATTGGCTAGATCAGTAAAATGAGATGTTATCATGGCAGATTTGCAAAATTGGATTCGTCATGGCGATGAAATGCGGCGCCCCTTACTAGCGAATGCTGATTTGCTAAAGGCCGAGAAATTGGTAATTGTTGGCGGCGGTTTGTCGGGCCTTTGTTGTGCGCTGCGCATCGCAGAAAAACGCCCCGAGTTGCCAATTTTATTAGTTGAAAAATCAGCTGAGCTTGGTGGAGTAATCGGAACATGGCAAGAGGAGGAGTGGATTTGTGACCTAGCGGTTAATGCCACTCGCCCACACCCAGCATTTTGGCGACTAATTGATGATTTACAGCTATCTAGTAAATTTCAAACCTCAAATCCAAAAGCCAAATCTAGATGGATTCTGCTAGGTAATAAACCACACAAGTTATCCCTTTTCTCGCTATTGAAAATCGGTCCGTTTAAACTAAGAAAAGCGCTCAAGTTAGTCAGAAATGGTGGTTATTCAGTTGCAGATTTGGTGCCCAATAAGCAGATAGCTGATGCGTTAACCCTGGGTATTGTCAATGATACCGCATCAAATGTTGATGCGGATTTTTTGATGCCTTCGGCGACTAAATTTGGTGATAATCCTCCGATAAAAAAGTCAAAACTAGCCTCACTAATTGCCAAGTCATATCCACTATTCACTCCCAAAAAAGGGACAATAGCCTCGCTAGAAGGCGGTATGATAACGTTGACAAAAGGGCTTATTGAACGTCTCCAAAGCATGCCTAATGTAGAAATAATGCTCAATTATAATGCTCAATCTCCCAAGTCGGTAGCTGCGGAAAATAATGTTCCAATCAGTTCGGTTATTTGGTCAGCACCAGGTTTGCAAGATGACTTTGAGAGCACCGAATTGTCTATTTTTGCCATAGGTTATGAGGGCCAACAAGTCTCTGGTGTGAAACTAGGCTATGGCACACTAATCCCCAATAAATCACTACCAATAAGTGGTATTTTACATGAGAGTGATATTCACCAATCAAAGCGTAGCCCTACTGGACATCGTTTGTTTAGATTGATGGTGCCACATAGTCGATGGGATAAAGACGAATCATCGGTGCTTGCCTGTGCTGAGGAATTACTTGCTGAAAAACCAGTCTTGTTTACCAAGATAGGTGAGCGACAAATACCTCGTTACAAACCAGGATATATGTCAAAAACTTCTGCTTTGTCGCCTGATTTTACTATGGTTGGTTGGGCAGTCAGTGGGGTTTCTATTACTCACGTTGTTGATGAAGCAGAGCGAGTTGCAGAATTATTCTAAGCACTAACTACTGCTTGGAACTTTTTATTGATTAAATTACCAAGTCCTTTAATCCAGTCCTCATTATCATTTAGGCATTTGATAACTGTTAGTTCTTCTCCACCTAGGCCAATGAAGTGTTCTCTGATTCCAATATCTAGTTCTTCCAAGGTCTCGAGTCCGTCGGCCAAGAATGCAGGGGCTACTATCGCCAATTTCTTGACTCCTCGCTCAACAAGTTCGGCAACCTTGTCCAAAGTTGAGGGCTCTAACCATTTCACTGGTCCAAGGCGACTTTGAAAACTAAGTGACCACTGATCGGGTTTTAGACCTAATAATCCAACAACGGTCTGGGTAGTTTTCATGCAATGATGGCCATAACAAAGTGAATTGGCTTCGCTGGCAATTGAGCAACAATCGTTTACTTTCTGACAGTGATTCTTGGATTTGTCTATTCGTTTGACGTGGGAAACTGGCAGACCATGGTAGGAAAATAATAAGTGAGTATCCTTTTGTAGTCCAGCTTCAATTGATTTTGCTAGAGGTACTACATATTCCTCATCGGTTTCAAAATGGCCCATTTCTACTATATTTGGCTGCCAGTTCATCTTTTTGAGTTGTTTGTAAGTATGCTTTAATGCAGACTCAGTAGTTGCTTGAGCATAGTGTGGAAACATTGGTAATAATAACAATTCATCAACACCTTTAGATTGTAATTTTTCTAAACCATGCAGAATACTTGGGTTGCCATAACGCATGGCAAATTCAAATTCAATTTGGTCATTGGTTGAATTCAATGATTTGGTAATTCGGTCTGAGTATACTCTTAATGGTGAGCCGTCTTCCATCCATATTTTTTGATACAATGGGGCGATTTTCTTTGGTCTTACCCGTAATATGATTCCCCTTACCAGAAATTGACGGACTAAGTATGGTGCATCAATAACATCAGGGTCTAGAAGGAATTCTCTAAGATAATCTCTCACAGATTTTACCGTCGGCTCGTCGGGTGTTCCAACATTGATAAGCAAGACACCTTTCTTGGCCATACTTTTTGCATCGAACCTTTCTTAATAATGATTTGTCACCACGCAGTTCTTGGATAATTCTATATCTTAGCAAATTGATTATTTCGTCATAAGTTTGCGGTGTTCTTTATTTTGTGGTGCCTACAGGGCTGGTTGGTTCACATCATGACGCAGGGCGAAGACAATGTTTCTCGATTGGCAGGTATGGAGGTCTACTTGCCGACTGGACAGAAACTCGGCGTTGTATATGATGTGGTAATCGATACCGACGGTATCAAATGCACTCACATTTTTGTCAAGGAGACCGACCATGAATTAGTAGAAGCAGGGATAAATGTTGCAATCCCGTGGCGCTGGGTTCGTGGTGTAAACGACATCGTCCTACTTCGCTGGTTTCCCCCAACTCCAATACCAATGAGCAAATGAGGCTATTAGATGGGTCTAGAAATTCATGTCTTAGGTACGTCATCTGCACGACCAACCAGTATTCGTCAGGTAAGTGGTAGTTTAATTTCTTGTGATGAGGGGATTGTTGTTGTAGATGCGGGTGAGGGTTTTCAAAGCCGTTTTTCAACTCAAAGAAAGCGCATGAAAAATCACGAATCATATCATCTGAAATCAAGTAAAGTGAGTGCATTATGTCTTACCCATGGACATCTAGACCACACCTGGGGGGTCTTACCTTGGTTACAATCAATGTCGCTTGATAACAGAAACCAACCCTTACTGATAATTGGTCCTACTTCAAGTGAGGTTGTTGACTCATTGTTAGAAAATACTACAATGCCAGACGATGCACCGCACTCAGACTTATCTCTACAGTTTCAATTCTGGCACAAATTAGGCGGCACTAGTGAAAATTTAGGCTATCAAGTAAGGTGGGTTCTTGGAGATGTGGCGGGCGACAGGTGGTTGGAATTTGATACTAGTACCGGCAAGGTAATCCAGTTACCTAATCAACCCCAACCACAAGGATGGCGAAATAATCGTATCGATGCTTTATCGACAGTACATACCATTCCATCATGTGCATGGAAATTATCAACTAAAGAAAAACCGGGCAAATTTGATCGTTTAAGAGCAGTTGAACTAGGTCTAAATGATGAACAACGGGCTCAATTAGCTGCTGGAGATGATGTTTTGCATAACGAAGAAACTCTACATGGTAAACAATTTAGGGGCGCTAATGCTCAATCAATTTCAGCAGTGATTTCTGGTGATACCTCAGAAATGGCGCCAGGTATTGCACAATTATCCGGATGTAATTTACTTATTCATGAAGCAACCTTCCTCAACGATTGGAGCCAGCATGCTGAAGATTATTTGCACAGTACGGCAGCTGGTGCAGCAAGAACTGCGGTTAAATGTAATGCCCAACATCTTGTTTTAACTCATTATGGGGCTCGTATCAAAGTTCCAAATGATTCCATCGAGGAAGCCAAGGAAGTCTTGTCTAATACTAATATTCAAGTCACTGCGGCTTGGGACGGTGACCGATTACTTATCGGTGATGATGGTTTAACAAACCATCTTTATTGGCGTGATAACGGCTGGAGTCGCTGATTCATTGAAGCGTTCATTTCAAGTGTATGTCACCATACAGCGCAATATGCGTTGTGCTACCATTGCTATGATGTTGGTAGTAATTTTACTTGCACCAGCAGTAATAGCCCAGCCCTCTGGTCGAGACGGGCCAAATTGTTTAGATCGTCAAGTTGATAATATTTTGAATACGGTTACTGTTGATGATGGAGTATGCGTAAAGGTTGATCTTGGAGCCCTTCAGCCTGGTGATGTTTATGATGTCAGTATATCGATTATTAGTGATGGTATCGATTTGTTATTCTTCGATCAAAATCAAATCTTAACTTATGATGCGGGGCAATCCTACCGGACACAATTTAATCAGGTAATCTCAACTGAAGATGCTCTGGGAGGCTATAGTTTTCATTGGAAAGTTCCAGCCTCAATCAATCCTAAAACATGGTATATGGTGTTAGATAATCTCGCTCATGATGGTGATAATGGCCAAGGAGATCAAGGCGGTTCACAAAGCCAAATCGGTATCACTTTTGACAAAATTGAGGAATCTTACTGGACTCCTTTCCATGACGTTGTAGCAGTTGCCAGTGATAACTACGCAACTTTGCTATTAGGTGACTCTCTTCGTTTAGATGCTGGCACGACAATGGTTGTGACAGCATGGCCATTAGAAGGTCAAGCAGATGTTTACCTGCAGACTAGAGCAATGCATGACTTGTATATTTCACAAGGTATTGGCCAATTATTTATTCCAGAAATAGACTTACAATCAATTAGTGAATCAGACTCTGACACTTGGACTGTTCCTCAAGAACTAGACGGTCAAGAGTTATTGCTAATAGTCGACAACACCAACAATCCAGTAGGTGGAGGTGCTGGAGATAGTGACGTAAGAATCAGTGTTAGAATGGAACTAGCCCCAGTTGTGAATCCAATAATCTCCTCCGCTAGTAATGGACAAACTTCTATAGGAGTTGCATTATCATTAGATGCTAATAATTCACCAAACAGACTTGGACAGATTGACACCCTTTCTTGGGATTTAAATTCAGCAGTTGATGAAGACGGTGACGGTATTTTCACCAATGATCAAGACGGCCAAGGATTCCAAGTAGAAGCAGCATGGAATACGATTGGTTCCAAAGAAATAACCTTGACATTAATCTCAAAATCTGGACAGGTTGCGACAACAAACTTTTCAGCAACCGTCTCTGATATTGTTAATCCAATTCCACAAATAACTAGCAGCGCAGAATCGTTTAGTGGTGGCCTAAAGACTGGAATTAACACCGCTACTGCCTTTAGTTGCAGTTCTAGCTCTGATGACGGTGAGATTGCTAGCTGTTTGTGGGAGTGGGGTGGCGTATTTTCCAATACTAACAATTCGGCGTCAATAACATGGCCCAATATTGGAAATTATGTTGTGAATCTAACAGTAACTGACGTTTCAGGGAACATTGGCCAAACATCTGCTAACATAGTGGTTGATGATTCTTCAATACCTGTATTAAATGCTGAATTAAAGAGTCAGTTGCCGACCTCTATTGTCGAAGATGAATCACTAACTTTTAGCATTTCAGCCATAGACGCTTATGATCAATCCTATCAATTACAATATTATTGGGATCTCAATCCATCCTTTGATAGTGATGGCAATGGAGATGCTACAGATGACCCTGATTTTGTTGGTTCAGATGTGGAAATTAGCTTTGCTAATAGTGGTACAAAAGACATAGTAGTGACAGTATTTGACCAATCTGGCAATTCTGATTCTCATGCATTTTCAGTTAAAGTCGCCAGTGCTGCAGAGCCTACAAGTATGTTTGGCATAGTCGTAATATCGTTATTTGCCTTTGTCGTTGTTATGGCGGTTTCGATGATAGGTTTTCGAAGATGGCAAACCGGAATTGCCGTACAATTACTTCAAGGAAGGGGTTTATCAGAGGAGGAAGCTAAACAACATATTTCGATGGTAAAACAGAAAACAAAAATCCCAATATTTGCCGATGCTCCACAAATAGCCGGTCTTGACTCCGACGTTCAATTTACGACAAAAGAATCTCAACAAGAACAAATGCATCAAGCAGAATATCAGTCGATATATGGGGGTAATGATCAAACTCAGTCTAATACCGGTTCAGCATTTGCCCCACCAGCAAATACCTACGCTCCAGCAGTTGTACCTACTCCTCAACCGCAATACAACGCTGCCACACATACCGCTGCCTCTGACGCGCTAGCAATGTTTGAAGAAGAAGAGAATCAAGAAATAATCGATTCTATCACTGAGCAAGATGCCGTAGTAAAGGTTACCGAAGTAGTCAGTGGGGGAATTGAACTGCCCTTCCAGGTTAAGAGCCAAATCGAAAATGTTCCAGAGGTTTCCAAACCAGATAAGCAAATTGAGCCGGTCGTGATTGATGAAGCAATTAAGGAAGTAAGCTGCCCAATATGTGACTTTTCGTTTAAGATTCGTATTCCTGATGTAGATGAAGCAATTGTGGCATGTCCTTCCTGTAGCAAAGATTTCAAATTGCGGTTTGAATGAAAAACCCCTCCTTTGGCTTATTGAACGAACTTATAGGGGATAGTTTATCGTAGGTTGAATGCAACCAAAGGGCATGGATGAGCGTACGCTAAGGTTGGTAAGACCGGGTTTGCCTCAGTCTGGCGACCCAAGGAAACCAGCAATAATGCTGATTTTGCTGATGGTGCTATCGATTTCTCATCCAGTTGCTGCAGATACTACTATCTCTAGAGACGACTTTGATGTCCTAGATGCACTGATGGAAACCCTGAATATGAGAACTGAGGATGGGGAGGCTCTAATTGCCCAAAATTCTGCAGAAGGTGCGCTTGCTCAAGTTGATGCCAATGCTCGCACATTGTCTCCAGAAGACCCACTGGCAATATCCAACTCATTTCTCGATGGGGTAACGATGCGTGATTCGACATCATTCGAACCAGATCATCCTCGGCCTTACGAATTTTTAATGGATGCTTCGACCCAACCAGATGGCTTCCCAAACAACCTGTTTGATACTTTATTCTCGGTAAATAATCTGGGACTTGACAACATTTTAGCAATCGGCGTCAATACTTATGCTGTTTATGTCAATTTTACTTCACGCGACAATGGTCCCTCTTATGAAGCGTGGGAACAAGGTACCTTCACCGGTGAATTATTTGTTAACGGACAAATACTTTTATTCACCAACCTCATTGATATTGATGGCGATGGAGAAGACGATTTGTCCGTTGCTTTAACCATTGAAGGGATCTTTAACCGAGGCGAAGGTTGGGACGTTGAAACTAGTGGGGGCTTAATACCGATAATTCAGAAATTGTGGATTAATCCGACCTTCCAGTGGAAAGTATCTGCGATAGATCAAACAGACCCGTTATGGGACTCCTTACAAAATCTTGAGATTAGCCTAATGAAAGGTTTAGCGTTTGACATTACTTTAGATGAATCGGAGTCATATGCGATAGTTATCGACACTAGATTTACCCAACCTCCACATGAATTTACCCTCGGAGTGGGCATAGAAAAAATAGAATTCAACGTAGCTCCCCAAGATTTAGTAACATTCCTGGCATCTCTGTTAATCGGTACCGTCAATTCTAGCCAATTATCGCTATCATCGATAACCGCTCCATATTCTGTTCAGATAAATAATCCCAATGCTCCGGGGTCAAACCTGCAAACAAATTGTCAAGATGAAAATTATTACGACCCGATTGCCGATAATGAAGCACCTAGCCATGAGCATAAATGTGGCTACGGGATTGGTGTTGGGTTCATTAGATTCGATGGAGATGGAGGCGGTGCAGCTGCTCCAATTCTTGAAATGAGTTACCTAGACGCGGGCTTCCACCCCGAGATGGGCGACACTAGATTACCAGAAGAAGTTGACATAACAATTAGAAACGATAACCTAGGCGAGAACTCGTTTGATTCTGTAGAAATATATTCAGATAAAGGTTCAGATGTTTACCTACATTACTTTGAAGATCGAGAAAATGTGCCAGAAGGAGATTCGTCATTTGGTAACGTAACAGATGCTAGAGTATGGATTCACGGGCTGCCTTCAGGAACTATGCCCCAAGAGGAAATAAATTCAATTTTCACCATGATTGGAGAAGCCCCAGGCTCGGTCAACTTACCCGGAGAAGTGCCATCAAGACTATCTCTGATAATCGCTATCAAGAATTTCTCCGGAGATAATACACAAAATGTTGATGACCCAACGTTGCCGGTAAACCCGCTCAAGGAATTGGCGCCCAATACTTTGATTGCCATTGTTGGTTCAGAATCTATTGACCGTTTGGAATATAAATCTACTTTCGAGCGAGGCGGTGTTGCTACTGACCGTTCATCGTTAGAATTCACGGTTGAAGACATACCAGAGGTTGTTTTGGTCGAGGGTAGTTTCCTTATTGCGCCTACAGGTATTGATCGAGTTAACTACGACAATCCTAATCTAAATTCAATTGCTCAGATATTTGACAATGCTTTGCTGAGTGTTGTTCAAGTCGCCTTAGATATTGGCGACATAGTGAATTCTCTACCGGATTTAATTGTCAGTACAACCGGGTCGGATGGCGGCAAATTACATATCCACTGTTAT
>JAQXFJ010000293.1 GCA_029250385.1 Candidatus Poseidoniaceae archaeon
ATAGAGCAATTATGTTTATTCATGACCTTATCGGCATTTACAGTTGCTACAGACAAAACAGCTTGATCTGCCTCAACCAAAACAACATTACTGGCTCCAATCATTGCACAGCCCAGTCCAAGCACTCCATTTCCAGCACCGACATCGATTACAGTTTTCCCTTCTAACAAATCTAATTGATCGATGGCTAAGACAAAGAACGATGCCAAGTCACCTTCCGTGGAATATTGCTCTAGCTCGACAGAATGCTGAGGATGTTGTTGTAGTTTGGACAACTCGATGGCCAAATGTTTGGGCCGCAAAACAAATCACCAACCAGGGGGGCGGTAATTTTGATTTTGTTGGTTATTTAGACGGGCTGCAGCTTCGGCTTGTTGGCGCATTGCTTCTAAGCGCGCATAAGCATCATTTTGCTGATTGTTTCGTTGTTGCATTTGCATACTAAGTAAGCGAATTTGTTCTGCTTCTGCTCTTAGCCTTGCCAACAGTTGTTCACTAGGTTGACTTGTTCCGCAAAATCGGCAAAATCTAACACCGTCTTGATGCTGATTGCCGCAGTTAATACAGAAGCCCATGTCTTTCCCTCTTTGCCGTTATATTTGAGTCAATCGTTTTACGCTACTGCAGTTAGTTGCAAAAATACTGGCCAAGTTTCAAAGCCACTTGCCATTGCACGCTCGCTGATATCTTCCCATCTTGGGTCATCCATCATATCTGAAGGCTCTACCCCAGCCTCCATTAGTTCGGTAACCAATGCACGGAATTCTATCTCGACATCGGACATCTCGATTTCCGGTTCGGTCTCGACAACTTCCGGAATTTTTACGTTTGCTATTGGGATTGTCTGAGTATCTAAAGACTCATGAGTACTGCTCATTTGTTCGGTTACAGCCTCTGGTTTTGATTGGTCAAAAGGTAATTCTACATTGATTACTTCTTCAGATTCGGTCACCATTTCTTCTAACATCTGGTCTGAAAAATTATCCATCACCGCATCTAAGTTTGCCTCATCTTGAGATTTAACTTGCGGTGGAAGGGCTTCAACTGGTGTTGCCTGCTGGATAATTTTAGTTTTCTTTTCGAGTCGGCCAACACCTAAGACTTCGGCTTGTTGTCTTGCCAGCTCTGCAGCTTGTCGCCTTGGTAATGAGACAAAACATTTGCCCGGAATAGACTTTGGTGGGAATGGTAAATAATAGCGTTCAAGAGGTGTAATATCGGGATGTCTAAAGCACAGCATACTGATTGGCTCAAACCCACGCTGTGCTGGGACTCCCATAGAAAAAGGCACAGGAACTACATCGATGGTGCTCCTAAGCCACTTTTCTTGGGACATTAATTGCTGCATCCAAAGTCCTAAATCAGAACTAGCGATGTCGACGAATTGGTATGAAGCAGAGCGAGGGTCAAAATTTTGTTCTTCGAGTAATTTGACTTCATCTCTAGGGCGATGAAAGACGGTCATTACGGGTTGACCATGTTCAATCATGTCTCCATGCAGTTCCATGATTTTCCGGTGTTTACGAGGAAACATCAGTAAAACAAGTAGCCGAGCAGCGTTTTGATCCCAAATCTCATCCCAGCGAGATTCAGCTTCGACATATAACTGGCCAATGGTCATGTCTGGTATCAATGCAGTGATTCCCATAGCGCACCGTGCTGATGGAGTAGGAACAATACTTTAGGCATACCGTATTGTAGTCAGGAACTATCATGCAGCAAAAATTCAGCCAAATATACTAATCCGCCAGCAGCACCACGTATCGTATTGTGCGAGTATGCACTAAAGGAAATAGTATCACCTTCAACCAATAAATCCCCAACAATAACCGCCATACCAGTCTTCAAGTCACTCGATGGGTCCGGATTATCTGAGAAGTTTTCTCCATTGCTCCACAAGTGTTTTTCGGGACTGATTCTGTCAACTAAGTGAATCGCTTGTTTAGGCTTACTTGGCAACTCATAATCGAGTTCTAAGGTTTGCAATTGTTGGATTATCTCAGTTAGCTCGAGTGGTTTTTGAGTCTTCACTGTGACAAATACTTGATGGCCGTCACGGCGCCCAACCCGTTGGCAATTGACATCGAGAAAGAATTCAGCAGGAGTTACTAATTGATTTTGCATACTCCCTAAAACATGAAGTAATTCAGCAGAGGTCTTCTCCGCCTCTCCTTCAATGTTAGGATTAACCTTTCCAGACAGAGCTTGCTGGTCGAATAATAGTTGCCAACCAGCACCAGAAAGGGCTTGTTCACTGCGCATTTTAACTGACACAATTGTAGATAACTTGCTGATGGCAGCAACTGGAAGAGCAAGTGGAATCAACGTGCAATTTGTTGCACAATAATGCTTACTTGAGTAATTATGGTGAGGATTTATTTCAGGTATTATCATTGGTATATTCGCTGTTCTTCGATACGCACTTGAGTTGGAAAAAACACTTATTTCAGCATCAACAAGGATTTGTTCTACAGATTGAGCAACCGAAGATGGAAGTCCAGAAAAGGCAACTTCAACTCCTAGTGATTGACAATGTTGAGCCAGGTTTGGGCTATTGGCATCAATAACAATTAGATCAGGTAAATTTGGCCGGTCCTCGTCTAAGCGCCACGGAATGGAAGACAATTGTTGGTCTGCAGATGAGGGGCTACCAGCAACAGCGACAATCTCGAACATTGGATGATTAACAAGCCGCTGTTGCAGCCTTTGACCGACTAACCCGCCGGCGCCTAATACCAAGCATTTACGACGGGTCATGATTTGGCCTTTTAGTCATCAAATTTGATTCCTTGCTTAGTTCATGTCGAGATTGCCTTTTCCTGTCACAACTTCAATAGGGTCTCCAAAGATTCGTCGAATAAGCAATTTTTTGAAAATTGCCCAGCCATCAACTACTGAACCTAATTTTGCTTCACCAAGTCTTGCTCGATAAGTAATCGGGATTGCGCCAAGGATTAATTCCTCTTTTACGCAAGATGCAAACATTTCTGCCTCTATCTCAAACCGCATTGAATTTAGTTTCAATGAAGATATGGCTTTCTTGGAAAACGCCCAATAGCCTGTACACAAGTCATTGGCTGGAACGCCATATAATCCTGAAGCAATCCAAGTGAGCATGTGGTTGCCAAAATAATTTAATTTAGTCATAGCATTTGGGTCAATACGGCCTTTAAGGCGGTCCCCAATAACGACATCATTTGATTCGAGTGAGTTGAGCAGGTTGGTAATTTCACCAGCATCGTAAGTACCATCCGCATCTAGCATTACTAGTGCATCGTGCT
>JAQXFJ010000138.1 GCA_029250385.1 Candidatus Poseidoniaceae archaeon
CCTTACCTTCTCAACATCTTGTGGTTGAGTGAATCTGCCGATGAATGTCGTATTGGCCTGAGCAAGAATTTTGTAATCTACATCGCTGACATTTTGTGTTGCCAAAACGCATGCTACGCCATATTTTCTTGCCTGTTTAAAAATCAGTTTAATGAGGTCTTTAGCGGGAGGATTTCTTGGATGAGGTGGCAGATAAGGTGCTACTTCATCCATGAAAAACAGTAACTTCAATTCCCCATCAGCAGGTTGCTGAGTTAACATCCAATCGTATAATTCACGGGATAATTCTTGCACGAAGTACTGTTTTTGTGCCTCGTCTTGAATGGTATTAAGGTAGACAATATTCAACGGAACTTTACCCGGTATTGCAGGTTCAACAAACGAATCAATATCGATAGGTACGCCATTAGAAAACAGCAGCTGGTTCACTCCAGAAGAGAAGGCAGAGAGCCTACGGGCTAGGTCATTTCGAGTTGTTTTGGGTAGGCGTTCTTCAAAGTCTGGCAAGCCAAAATCAATCATTACCTCTTCCCAAGTAGGCACATCCAATTTGTCTTCTTCGTCTCCCTCAACAAAACACTGCGGATATAATTGGCGAATAAATTCGTGATGCGGCTCACGAACTACCTTTGCTAGGGCTCTAAAATCACCAACATCAAGGCCAAGTTTAGTGCCTTCAACTAACACTTCATACAGGAATGGTTTGATGACTTTACCTTGGGCCTTTTCAACATCATAGCCGGCAAGACTGGTAAATCCTGCTGCCACCATGTCCCAAGCAGTAATCGCTTCTTCAGGGTCTAAGTCTGCCGGCGGGGCTCTAAACGGATCGATACATAGCGGCAGACCTTTGCTACGCAGTGGGGTCCAAATTCGAACTTCACACATGTCCAAAAGTTGCCTTGCTCTTGCGACATCACCGTTTTGGTCGATTAGGTCTTGTTCATCAATCCCCAGTGCAAGTCTAGCCAAATCTCCTTGTGGGTCAATTATCAGCGATGGTATTTTAGCCATGGCTGCTTCTTCAATTAGCGCTTTTGCCATAACAGTTTTTCCAGACCCAGTTGAACCAAGCATTGCTGCGTGTCTTGCAAGTATTTGTGGCGGGATGTCAATCGGTTGCTGATTGTCACGCCGATGGCCAAGAAACATCCCTTTGGGCTTATAGTTGGATTTTGGTTTACTAGACTCAACCATTGCTGAATCAGCGGAAAAAATATCGCCAATGATACGAGCTAGACTACCGTCTTTCTCGTCCACACCTGCCCCCAAACTATTGGAGTCAGATGCCCCATCATCATCGGACACCATTACAATAGGCAACAGCGCTAGAGGTCTTCAAAGGTACGGATGTTTTACTCTGGGCCAACCCGATAAGGGTGCCTTAGATTAACATCCGACTTACTTAGACAGGCTAGGTAAGAAAGCATTAGCCGCTTTCTCACATGCGTTAGCAACATCATCCATTCTTTGCAAAACTCGATACATGTGCATTGCCGCAAGTGCATCATCGTCTCCAGTTGAGAATACATGTGCGGCAGCCTTTGCTTCAACTTCATCAGCTTCATGTTCTTTCAAATTGACTTGTTTGATCAATTCTGCAACCTTTGCTTTGGCAGCCTTTGTTTCTCCACCAATAGAGAGGTCACGCATTGCTTCGGCTGTTTTCTTATACATAGAAACAGTCTCTGTAACAACCTCAGCCATTTCCTTTAGCATCTTTCTGGCCGTTTTGTCTTGGTATAATTCTCTGAAACTTATCTGCTCAGCAACATTCTGTGCATAGTCGGCAATGCGGTCTTGACGAGTTAGCATATGTAAGAAATCATCCATAGACACCATTAATCTGAAATCTTGTTCCGACATTCTCCTGCGTAATTCTGCCTTGATATTATCTGCATCTAATTCAGCGTCGATTGTCGCTTTAATTTCTTTGCTAGCGTCCTTACCATCTGCTGCCTTGTTAACCGCAGTTAGCATGTGCCCTACGGTAACTTCAACCGCTTCAGCGTGTTCATGGAATAGTTCGAAAGGTGTTGCTGCTTTTTGTTCGCTCTTCCCTGCATCAGATAATGCCTCTTCGACGTATATCTCACCATCTCGGGTTTGCCACATAACGGTCGCTACTGCGATGAATGCTATTGGAAGCAGAATTATCATTTTTAGATTATCTCCACCAGAGATGACATAAATTGTCGCGGCTCCAAAAGCCGCAACAGGTACACTAGCAACCCATGATGCGGCAATCTTGCCAAACACTCGGAAATCAACTGCCTTAGCTCCCCCAGCAAGCCCTACTCCAACAACTGCCCCAACCAAAGTATGGGTTGTTGATACCGGTACTGCTAGGAACGGCATTGAGAAAATCATTATTGTTGTCGCGGCGCCAAATTCTGCGGCAAATCCTCTTGTTGGAGTGATTTCAGTAATTTTCTTACCGATAGTCTCCATAACTCTCCACCCCCAAGTCATTACACCAATTGCAATCCCTGCTGAACCCAGTAAGACCAGCCACAATGGAATTGGAGCCTTCTCCATTAACATTCCAGTATCATTGGATAATACCTGCCAAACAGCAGCCATAGGTCCAATTGCGTTAGAACGATCATTTGCACCGTGTGCGAATGCAACATAGGCAGCAGTAATAATTTGTAACCAGACGAAAATTCTCTCAACACCCTTGAAACCTCTACTCTCTTCATTGATGTCGATTCTTCTAAGAACCAAGTAAAGGCCAAACGACGCAATAGCGCCAATTAATGCTGCCAATAACAGCGAATTCACTGGAAACCATGCGGTTTCTAAGAATGGATTCCAACTTCCGTCTGGGCCGCCATCTTCAGGCTTGAAAGGCAACCAGTCGCCCTTATCTTCAATCCATTCATTCGCTTGGGCTTTTGAAAAGAATCCCTTAAGTGCTTTGAATTGTAGAGCAAGACCCAAAACAAAGAAAGTTGGGAATGCTAAAATTGGCGCTAACCATAAAGAACGTCCTTCAGGATTATCTGCATCCAAAATTGTTTTCTTAATTATCCAATAAGAGAAGAACGCTACTATCCCGCCCATTAAAGGACTGGCGATCCAACTCATCACAACTTTTCGAACAACTTCCCAGTTGATGTAAGAGGTGTTGTGGTCAACCTCAAGAACAAGCCCAACCCCAATTATTCCGCCAATGATTGAATGTGTTGTTGAAACCGGAAGGCCAAACCGTGTTGCTATTGTTAACCAGGTTGCTGCGGCCATCATTGCGGCGATGAAACCAAATGCAATATCCTGCGAGATATCAGGAGTTACTTGGGTAAAATCTACTTCTAAAATCCCTTTCCTTACAGTGTCAGTTACCGCATCTCCAGCGAAAAAAGCGCCACAAAATTCGAAGATTGCTGCGATAACCACTGCCTGTTTTAGGGTTAAGGCACGAGAACCAACCGAGGTCCCCATTGCATTAGCAACATCATTTGCTCCAATATTCCACGCCATGTAAGCGCATACAATTAGCGCTAGGGCTACGACAATCATTGTGATAGGTTCCATCAATAGTCTCCATAGAACAACAGATTATATCCTGATGCCTAAGTAATCTATATAGTTGTATATAGTGCGATGAACTGATACGAATGAATACAGGTCCAGGCAGCATAGATGTCAGAAAAATACAACTTACCGGGGGCTCAACGTATACACTTTCCCTGCCAAAACCTTGGGTTGAGGAAATGGAGTTGAACCCTAGAGATGGTGTTAGGGTTGACTGGCGGCCAAGTGGAGCATTACGGCTTTCCCCAATCAACCGAGCAAATTTCCAGACAAGAACAGTAGCCATTAACGCGGCTAATTTACCCACAGATTCCCTTCATGACCACCTAATGGGCG
>JAQXFJ010000159.1 GCA_029250385.1 Candidatus Poseidoniaceae archaeon
CATGGCAAACCAAAAAGGTCCAACCCACATAGTGGAGAAAAAGAAGGATAAATCATACAAGTCCATGCCTAATGATTTGGAGGTTAGGTTATAGAGACTTGTTTTGATTTCATGATTCCGTCAATCAATACCATATGCGGCACGGTAAGTGCAGCTAGTCCAATGAAAGTAATACGCAACACAGTTGGGCCAGGGTCAGCAAAATCAGCAAACATCCAGAAGGCGATTCCTGCAGCAATCCAACTTGCTGTGGTAAACAAAATCGCCTGATTTTTGATGTTAGAAAAATCAACAGTTGCTTTGATTGTCGATAAAATTCGCCTAAAGTGTCGTGCTGAGTGAACCAGACAGAAGTATATCGCAAAGCCAAGTAGCGGGGGAACCAGAGCATACACGATTCCAAGTATCAGTAATTCCAAGGTCGTAGCAGACCATTTGACATCTTTTGCTGCTTGACTTACACAAGCAATAATGGCAACAATTACTGCCACAGTTAGCACATTGAGGGCTAGCCAAACCATTGCGGTATCTTGGTTAATTAGATAGTAAAATATCTCGTCTGCTTCACTGCGATGAAATTGACTAATGCCAACGATGGCTAGACCACCATGGGCTAGAGTTTCAGCAAAACGTAGTATTCCTTCACCATGTCTAGCATCCCCGGCGCCAAAATGCAACAGACTAATGGTTAGAAAAACGATTAAACTTAGCGATGGAGCAATAATCCAAGCACCAACAACCAGTCCGGCTAATCCAACATAGATCATGACAAATCTAGCCATGGTTGAGAATTTGTCAACTAGACCTAAATGCATGGCAACAGCACCATCTAGCGCTCCATGTGGCAAACCGATCAATACAATACCGGCTAGACCTATTAAATTCCACACACCTAGGTCCAATAATCCAGATACTAGGTCCATTAGGCCACCACCGCAGTGCTAACTTTCTTGCGGGTAAAAGCACGTTTAGTTAGTGCTTTGAGAAACGGTATTTTAGGCATTGAAAAAATAACCTTAAGGCGAATCCACCATCCAGCATCACCACTCAAAAACTTGACAAATTGATCACCAGTAAGCGTTCTAGCCATACTTGAAAACAGGTTTGGGCCGTGCTGTGGCCAGTGTCTAAGGACCGTAAGTAACACCGAATCCATCCACAAGTCTAGTCGCTTGTGGGGATTGGAAAAGGTAAGTTCTTTGCCGGCATTAACTCGCTTAATTGCGGAAGTAATTTGACGCTGAATAAACAAAAAGGCATAGCCGCTAGCCGGTCTAGTTGCCCCACCATTAGCCCCAAGGCCAGGAATATTAACGTCATGAGAGGCTAATTTACCCAGTGGAATAACGCCATTTTCACGGTGAGTAATTTCATATTCATCCACATCGTAATACTTGGCTAAATAATTATCAATAGTTGAGAGGTAAAACTGCTCATCGGCTAATTCAGTTGAAAAAATAGTTGATTCAACCAAGGCTTCAGTAGTTGAATACGGTAGTAAATAGATGAAATGCATGCCCTTCGATTGGTCTACTCTAAAGTCCATCAGTATCGCAGTTTTAGCCTCAAAAACAGGAGTCTTAGTTTTGATTTCTAAACCATGGAAATGTTGGAGGATACAATTATCAGGAGCCACTGGTGGTCTGGTGTCAAATACTGTTGCATTATCCTCCTTTTGCCAGTCTTTTTGATCGATAATCCTAACACCAGATGATTGTGCTAGACTGTGACAATGAGCGGTCCAATCACTTCGTTTAATGGCATTGTAGGGCATTGATGTCGAGGACATTATGGCATGTTTCTTTGGAGTAATAACTGCCCATTGATGCCAAGTTCCTTTAGCTAACTGTACTGCTTCTTCTAAAGTTTCATCACTCCAAAACCCCCACACGTGATCTTTCGATTTTGGTGCACCATTCGGTCTGATTAAAGTAAGGTTATAATCGGGAAGTTGGTTAGCCTTGGCGGCTAAAGATAATCCTGCACATCCGTCACCAATTACTGCGATGTCATGAGACATACGGTAGCCCCCCCAGGGAATTATGGAGGTTTGAATTGTGTTCGTGTTTCTTTCTAATTATGCGCTTAGACAAGCCAGCAATGGCTTTTAGTGAGCAAATTAATTTTCTAGTGCGTGTGGTTACTTGCCTGCCTTGGTGCCAAACGTAGCCTTTGCTAGCTAGTTGTACACCGATTTGTCGGTAAACTTTAGCTGCGATAGCAATCGACATGTGAGCACGCCAGTGTAGTTGCGAGAAACCTTTGGCACCACTAGCATAAAACTGCTCAGCCATTGCTAATAGGCGCTCGACTGACTGCGTGATGATTTGGCCATGTTGCCCGTTTGGGTTATTGGCAGCTTCGACAATTTGCTGTGGACTGATATCACCAGTCCAAGTGGCAGGCAAGTATCTACGCCCCATTTGGGCATCCTCTAGCACATCTCTTGCGATATTGGTCAACTGCATCGCAATGCCCAAATCAATTGCGTGGGCTTTGGCATCTGGGTCGTGACAGTCAAGAACATGGCACATTAGTAGTCCAACAGTTCCAGCAACTCTGTAGGCGTATCTGAGTAGTTCTGCCTCATCAACAAAAATCACCTCTTCGCGTTGGTCATCAAGTAATCCATCGATTAATGCTATTAGTACCGGTAGCGGGAAATCTTGGTCTTCCATTAACGGGCTGAATGCTTTCAATGCTGGATCGGCTTCGGTATCTCCTTCAAGCAACGCAGCTCTGATGTTAACTAATCTCTCTGGCCCGTTTTCAATATCACCATCTGCCATGTCGTCTAACAGGCGGCAAAAGGCGTACAATTTGGCCGCTTCAGAACCCATCTTTTTGCCCAAGAAACGCTTAGCCCAATGGAAACTCTCGCCGTTCACTGCGAGTGATTCATCGGGGGTAAGGCTCTCGTTTGACATCGACATTCAGCTCAAAAACCGTTTTGTACACCGGCCTCTAAACAGCACCACGACATTTAGGCGGTTTTAAAGGACTGTTTAGTTGAACCCTTCAAACCCCTATTTCTGGGGTTAATTGGAAAAACGGCTTTTTATTTACCTCATTCTCAAGCACACCAATATGGCGGCTAAAAAATCAGTGACAAAAACAGCTGCAGTTATCGGTAGCGGATTTGGTGGTTTAGCAGCAGCCATTAGACTGCAAAGTGCCGGAGTTAACACCGTTCTGTATGAGGCGCGTGACAAACCTGGAGGTCGTGCTTATGTCTATCACGATGATGGCTACACCTTCGATGCAGGTCCAACTGTAGTCACAGCTCCGCATACCTTAGAGGAGTTGTTTGAATTAACCGATAGGAAACTAGAGGATTACATCGAATTGCTGGAAGTCGGACCAATGTATCGACTAATTTGGAGTGATGGTGATCGGTTTGATTATGTGCGAGATGAAGCAAGGATGCTTGAACAAATAAGACAACGTAGTGAAGCGGACGCAAAAGGATATCAGCGATTTTTTGAATACTCAAAAAAGGTATTTGACATCGGTTATACAGATCTAGTTGACCGCCCGTTTCTGCGATTCTCAGACATGCTGAAAGTCACGCCTGATTTGATGAAGTTACGTGCTGAGCGTTCAGTTTACAAGACCGTTGCCAAATATGTCAAAGATGAGCATTTGCGCCAAGCAATGAGTTTCCATTCCCTACTTGTGGGGGGCAATCCGTTTCAGACCTCATCGATTTACACATTAATTCACTTCCTAGAGCGTCAATGGGGGGTTTACTTCCCACGTGGCGGAACTCACGCACTGGTGCAGGCTTTGGTCAAGTTGTTTGAAGAACTGGGTGGCGAGGTTCGACTAAATACTCCAGTAAAACACGCCAAATTGTCAAGTAACTCATCGGGCAATCAACATATAATAACTGATGATAATGGAATAGAGCAAGCCTACGATGTAGTAGTTTCAAATGCCGATATTCATCATACTTACCAGAATATATACGCTGATCATCCTGTGGCTCGTAAACGTACTAAAAAGTTAGAAAAAATGGACTGGTCCATGTCACTGTTTGTCCTGCACTTTGGTACTGATATTGAGTACAAGGATGTAGCTCACCACACAATTCTATTTGGTCCCCGTTACAAGGAATTGCTCAATGAGATTTTCAAAGGCAAAAATCTGCCAGAAGATTTCAGCCTTTATCTTCACGTTCCAACTGTTACCGACCCTCAATTAGCTCCAAAGGGTTGTAGTGCAGGTTACGTACTTGCCCCAGTACC
>JAQXFJ010000168.1 GCA_029250385.1 Candidatus Poseidoniaceae archaeon
CCATACAGATACATATTACGTCTAGGAGTAAAGATGTCATCATCCTCTGTTGTGCTATATCGATCAACGAATTTTTGTACAAAGCCCATAACATGTGAGGTCACACCAAGTAGCATCATCGAACCAAGAATTATCAGCAATATGGCAATTGCTATGGCGATGTAGTGAACCAATCCAGATTTTTGAAACGCTTCTCCCATCACTACAGCGATTATGCCAATAAAGAGGAAAAATGTCCACATTCCTAAGCCTGAAAGTGAACCAATAACTAACGGGCTAGGCATTTTGGTTTTCAACTTACCAGCTTCCATTAATTCATCTTCTCTTGCCCCCAAAGAAAGGTAATAGGAGATGAAGCCTGGCAGAACAGGGAATGCACAAGGCGAGAAATACACCAAGATTGACAGAATCATGCCCAATACAAACACTGCAACGTAGGAGGTGGATGGTTCTTCCCAACCGATTCTTAGGTCTGCTGTATCACTTACTGGACCCGATATTGCTTCTTCAACTACAGAATCAAATGATTCCCATTTATCTGTAGGTGAGCCTGTGGCTTGACGCTCGATTATGTAGCCTGCTTCATCAATTACCATTACCACAGGAATTTGTCCTGTTCCTGCTGTTGTGAACAGTCTGACAGGATCCACCCTGTCGCCATTGGCAAGTATTGCCGAGGCATCATACCCCATGCCTGTGGGATACAGTGGCACTGTGTACCGGTCATCTGATTCATTGAGATATTCTATATCTTCACCATACCAACTTCCGTAAGCCACGATATGGAAACTCTTGCCGTTTTCACTAGCCATTTCTGACCAATTGTCCATGTTGTCCTCTAGGTGATACTGAACTGCATGACAATTACTACAATCATGAGCCATGAAATCTAAGATTATGATAGATCCACGTAAGTCATCTAAATTAAACCAACCAGTCTCATTTACCAGTGAAGATTCAACATCAGTACGATTGAGAGATTCAAAGATCATATTAGGAATCGGTTCTGGCTCAGCATCAGATTGAAAAATATCATCCATGCTGTCAAACATCGATAATGCGGCAAACGAAATGCTGACAAACATAACTGCAGCAATAGCAAATGCTTTCCAAGTCTCTAGGCGTTTAAACACGCCTAAATCCATAGTATTCAGCATTCCCATAGCATATGCAGACATCTCCAGCACTTGAAAATAGTCCTATTTTGGGCAATTAGATTATTGGTTGATTTCGCAACCATTCTAAGTCTGAAATGTATAGTTGTCTAATATCATCAAGTCCAAGTACCAACATAGCCAATCGCTCAAGACCCATACCCCAAGCAAGAACTGGATGTTTGATGCCTAATGGTTCAGTAACTTCTGGCCTAAATATTCCAGCACCGCCTAATTCTAGCCATTTGCCACGCCACTTGACTTCAATTTCCAAACTGGGTTCTGTATAAGGAAAATAAGCCGGTCTAACTCTTACCTCAGGATAACCCATCTTAGCATAGAAGGTTTTCAAAGTGGTAACGAGCATCTGAAGATTAGCGCCTTCTTCCATAATTATTCCTTCAATTTGGTGGAATTCTGGCAGATGTGTTCGGTCAATTGCTTCCTTTCTAAACACCCGATCAACGGTAAACATACGACAAGGCTCGGTTGGATTTGCTGCTAAATGTTGTATAGTATTGACAGTAGTATGCGTCCTAAGTAAGCCTTTTTGGGAGACTTCATTGGAAAAATCACCACCCCACCCAAGCGAACCTGTTTCACCACCATCTTGGTGTATAGCAGACCAGGTTTCCATTAACTCTTCTGGGAGTTCTAGTGATTTAGGATTATCAAGATAGAATGTATCCTGCATTTCTCTTGCTGGATGATCTTGAGGTATGAATAACGCATCCATATTCCAACCTGCGGATTGGACATAATCTTCCACTAATTCTGAGAAACCCATTTCTAAGAAAATATGACGAATTCGTTCGATTAAAGATTGCATTGGATGACTGCGCCCGGTCCTAGGTGTTGCTGATTCCAAAGTTACGTCAAAGGCTCTAAATTCAGCATTCTTCCAATTTTCACTTTGCAACAGTTCAGGAGTTATTTCGTTGATAACTTCAGTTTCCACTAAGTCTTGTGCTACAATTTTTAGTCCTGATTTGGTTATTTCCCAAGTTCGAGTAGTAGTAATAACCAGTTCTACAAAATTTCTTCTGCCTTTGAAGTGTTCTAATAACTCAGCATCAACGTCATCTTGTGAACATGGAAGTGAGTTTAGAAATTCCGACCTTGCAGCAATCTGCTGTTCAACAGTAGTGTTATCA
>JAQXFJ010000184.1 GCA_029250385.1 Candidatus Poseidoniaceae archaeon
GGATAAACCATCTTACTTTTGTAAATGAAGAAGTCAAAGTAACCCCCCTTTCACCATCAACAGAATTTTGTAATTGGCTTGAGAATCATATTTTGTTGTTTAACAGTCATATTACTCACGTATCTGGTGAGTTACACCAGAGTGTCTGGACGCGCTACAATAATGGAGATGAGGAGATTTCTAGTGCTCTAGACATGATTAGGCAAGCCGGCCTAGATATGGCATCAGCAATTTCCAATGAATCAAAAACAGCAGTAATATCCTCGATAAATCAAGTAATGATTGCAGTAGATCTGCTGGGAAAAGAACTCCACCAACCATTTCGCCAAGTTCTTGCTGAATTTACCAAACAAAATCTGGTTGCGACATGGAAAGCCATGGGGGCAGGTGGTGGTGGTGTTGTCGGCATTGTGATTAACAATTTATCAGAAAGAGAACAAATAATATCTTCACTCGAGGAAAAGGGGTGGAGTCATATTGACTGGGCAATTGATTTCACCGGCGTTTATCGAACTGAAACTATTCTTTGAGTTTGATAAATTCCAAGTCAGTTTCTAACAAAAAGATTGCTTCTTTAGTCAACTTATATCGATTTTTGATGCCCATTTTACGTTTTTCAACCAAGCCATATTTTTGTAATGTTCTTAGATGGTGGGAAATTAATTGCTGGCTCTTTGATAATTTTTTTGCTAGTTCAGACTGAGTTGGAAAATCACCGTACTGGTGCTCATCATCAAGAAGCGTGAGAATCTTACCTTGCAAGCTTTTAGGGTCAGGTGATAGTAATGGAACTGGTAAATTTTCAGGATTCATACCAGGATATAGTGAGTTATTCAACGGATAATATCTAACAAATCTTCCATCATTGACTCGCCAAATTAACTCTTGATTTTCCAATAATCTCAAATGATGGGTAATTTGTCCATTACTCATACTTAATGCCGCCATTAATGCTCTAAAATGACACCCAGGATTGGCTGTAAGATAACCTATTAATCGACCCCGTTGGAAACGCCCATCAGAGGTTTCATGAGTCTTACCGACCAAACCTAACAACCACAAGCCTGCAGTAGTTGTTGGGATTCTAATGCTCTCAGTATTTGATATAATTACTAGTAAACCGAAGACTATCGACGAACTTGTAACACTAATAAGTGCTATTTCGGTAATTGTTACTGTTTCTTCTCCATCAGGTTCTTGTTCCGATAAGAATACTTGGGCAACAGGTTCACTCTCAGAGTAAACGGAGTTTATGGTTATTATTGGCAAGCCAAATAATCCACAACCATTATTTTGATCATCTACTAATGAGGCAGAGTATTCCCCGTTCCAGCCTTTGTGAGGGATATAACCCTCTGACTGTTCGAGATTGCTTAGCATGAATGCAGAATTTGGTGAGCTAATCATCCAACAACTGTCACCATTAAATTGAACCAAATCCCACTGCCCATTAACCGAAATCAACTCATTTTCAATTTTTATTGTTTGTCCAAGATGGGTGTATACTGAATTTTCATGGTAGTGTATAAACTCTAAATTTATCTTGTACGAGACATCAATTTTTTCCATATGTTCTAAATCTGGGACTTCACTTTTATGGCTAATAATGTAACTATTATCTTGTGGGGTTAAATAATTCCCAGGGGTGTATCCACAAATCTCGAACGATGGGATATCATAGGCTTCAATATTTGAAACATATTGAATCTTAATGATACAGTTTGAATATAGCCTTATTACCCCATCTACAGAAGTTAGTGTTATTCTGTTGTAAATAGAATCGTCTAGGATAAAATTCTCAGGATCCACGTTAATGTGATTTGACATACAAGAAATAGCAACGTTTGTATTATGATTTTGATAATCTGCAGAATAATATGAATCCCCTATACCCACAATCAGGGTATATTTGCCTTGTTCGATGTAACAGCCATGGGCATTAGTTAGTTCCCATTGGTATAAATCCGTCATTATGTTTGTATTTCTGTCAGTACTTTTGTTATTCATCTCACAATAGTCAACGCTCAGACTGTTAACCAAATCTCCCAAATCATTGACGATGTTTACATCAGCATAACACTCTGAGCCAACATTACTGTGCTCAGCTAAATTAACTTGAAGCGATATAGCAGAATCAACTTGATTTAGTACTAATTCGTTTACTGTAATGGATGGGAGGTATTGAACAGTTGCTGGCAATATTTCTTCTTGAATGTCATCAGAAATTTCATTTGATAAGAAAAGGTAATTTTCATCATCTCCAAGGATAGAATATTTTAGCGAACGATTGTCATTAATCCATTCTTTAGGTATCAGTTGGCTAGAAGAATAAATATTTTCGAATGGATGTAAAATTGCAGCTCCATTGAAGCAGTCATCGAAGATAAACCGATAGATTTGGTTTTCTAAGATAATAGTACAGTCAATGTTGTCAGTAATAATAGGTTCAGTACTTGGATTGTAAATAGTAAATTGAGCCAGGTAAGAACCATCATCGATGTCGACTAATTTAGCCTTTAAATCTAAATAATTATTATTGTTTGAGGAACTGTAAAATTCAAAAACCAGAGAGTTGTGTATTGGTTCTTTGCTGTGATAGAGATATATTGTGTAGGTTCCCGATGGTATTATCTGGTTTTCTGCATCGGTAAAATCCCAATATTGAGTTGTTAGATCATACTTTTCATTTTCCTCAATCACAATAGTTTGGATTTGGTTTCTACAAGTTGTTTCGGATGAATAAACTTCATCCCCAAATGAATTGATAACAGTAAAAATAAATTCGCATGAAGGGTTGTTGCTGATGGTAACTTTTTCTGCTGGGTTGAATAATTGAACATCTAAAGTTAACCTATCTCCTTCAATGTAGGTTTGTTCAATGTCACTTTCCAATAATAAAATCAAGTTGGAATTAGTAGATTCCTGTCCGTAGGAATGCGGAATAATTGATAGTAAAAAAACTCCGGCAAGCAAAGCAACTACCAATCTGGTCCCGCCCGCCATGATACACAGTAGTACTCATCATTTGAAAGACCAGCGGTCATCGGCAACATGAGGTAACGGCGTGGAACTCCCCAATCTAATATTGAACAATGATACAATCCAAGTGTATCAGAAGCAACTTGGGCAATGGGATAATTTGAATCATTTGATAGTCTGCCTTAAGACAAAAAAAGCCTGTATTATAGACCCTTTTGACGGTTCGTTCTGGGAAGAGTTCTGTCAAGACAATAATCTTCAACTTGAGCAGGTTTGGCTCACTCATAGTCATTGGGATCATTGTAAAGGCGTTGAAGCATTGGTCAATAGTACAGTATTTTCCCCAGTAGTTAGGTGTCATGAGTTAGAACAACTACGTGGCTATAATGGCGAGTATATTCAATGGTGGATACACAACGAACATTCTTCCGAAACATGTGTAATAGGACAATTAGAATTTTCTGTTCATTGCACTCCAGGACATACTCCGGGGCATGTAGTGTTTATCGGTAACGGAATTGTAATTAGCGGAGATTGTCTGTTTCTAGGGAGTTGTGGTAGAACTGACTTACTGGGTGGAGATACAAGTAAACAGCGTGCATCGCTAAAATATTTACAAACAATTTTTAGTAAATTATCTGGTAGTGATTTAGTTGTACCGGGCCATAAATATGAACTAAAAGATGGAACCGTCCCGACTGTAATGAAATTATCAAAAGTTCTTACTTTAAATGAGGCTTTAATGGCTGTTGAGGACGATGAGAGATGGGAAAGTTTGCCATTTCTTGCATTTGATGACGATCTTGCTGCTAAGGCTCGTCGGCAAGAAGCCCAGCATTCATAGAATTTCATCAAGATTAACCATGGTGGGTATCGCTGCATCTTGTTCTTGTTGCTGTTGAATTTCAAATTGCTTCCATTGAGGCAATTCCGCAGTACTCTGCTCTACCCACCCCAAAGCCTTGGCCTCGTCTAATTGACCGTTAGCAACGTAATAGTCAATCCAAGCACCTCGGCGCTCTTCATCCTCTGAAAAGGCATCATTTACCATTATTTCTTCGAGTTTCCCTTTCTTAGATTTGCTTTTAGCCAAGGTTTTGGAGAATTGGGCAATAATAATCGCCGACAGGAGTGCGACAATAGCGATTCCTAGGTAGATTAACACAGAACTCTGGCCATCATTATTTGAATCGGATTGAAGGTTACTATCCGAGTTCGGGTCCTCGGTGATTGAACATTTGACATTACCAATTCGACCTTCAAAGATTTCAGGGTCCCATGGGCATGGGTCAGAAGTGTCGCTCATTCCATCTAGGTCACTATCTAGGCAGCCAAAGACATCGAGATAAGATTGGCCAGGTACCGTTTCACAGTCGTCAGGTTGGAATGCTCCCCCTGTGAAATTATCACCATATCCGTCGCCATCTTGGTCGCTCCATTGAGAGACTTCAAGTGGGAATAAATCGCTGAAATTATCCCCGTAGCCATCGCCATCTTGGTCACTCCATTCGCTTGAAAAGTCAGGAAAAGCATCGCCGCTTTGTTGTCTTAATTCGATAATTCTGTCAGGGTTATCCTGGTCCTCAGTAAATGTCAAAGTCCAAAGGTAATTATCTCCATAACCATCGCCATCGGTATCGATCCATTGCAGTCCATCTTGCGGGAATGTATCGTCTACATCAGCCCAGCCGTCACCATCTGAATCTAAACATCCATAACGATTATTTTGATTTGATAATCCAAATACATCAACGCAATCATCTCCTCCTGGCCGATTTACCTCATCACCATAGCCATCGCCATCTTGGTCAGACCATTGTAGAGGATTTTCAGGAAACGCATCTTCAGGGTCAACAAAACCATCGCCATCTGTATCAGGACATCCTCTAGTTAGTGGATTTGGTGAATTACCGGCTCTAGTAGGACAGATGTCTCCGTTTACAGCTCCAGTTTCGTTATTATCGCCATAACCATCACCGTCAAAATCCGACCACTGGGTAGGGTCATTCTTGAATACATCTCCATTATTTCCTGCTGCGTTGTCTCCGTAGCCATCACCATCCGTATCCTTACATTGTGTAGGGTCGTCGGGGAATACATCAGGATTCAAACCAGTTTGGTTATCTCCACCACAATCTAGCGCGTCACCATCTCTATTTTCCCACTGCGAAGCATCGTTTGGAAACGGGTCTCCTTGGTCTGAGTAACCATCTTCATCGGTATCAATACAACCGATTCTATCGATGAATGAATATCCCTTGTCATCCGGGCATTCATCAGGTGAATTACCGTCTGTATTATCGCCATAGCCATCGCCATCTCGATCACACCATTGCGTTGGATCTAGTGGAATACCGTCAGCCTGACAATATCCGCCTTGAGATATACTGCCCCAGTTAGCCGTTGGATCAGAATAAGTATCGCCGTCAGTATCGGGGCAACCGTATCTATCAGCGGTAGAATTACCAAACACGTCGGGGCAGCCATCAGCATCATCTCCAAATTGGTTATCTCCATACCAATCACCGTCAGTATCTACCCATTGGTTGTTGTCAAGTGGGAATTTATCTACCTGTATGGCATTAATTATCAATAGTCCTGGCCAAGTAGAGCCACGATTTACCTCCCAAGATTCATCGTTGTAATTATCGCCCCAACCATCGCCGTCACTATCATTCCACTGTGTTGGATTACTTGGAAACGCATCACCACGCTGATTTGTATGGAATACTACAGCGGTAACGTCGTAATAGTACTGGTCCCCATAGCCATCCCCGTCACTATCTACCCATTGTTCGGGATCATTTGGTGCCCAATCACCAGCATCAGACCATCCGTCTCCGTCAGCATCAGGGCAGCCAAAACGATCTTGTGTTGAGGTTCCGAATTGATTTATACAGACGTCCGGGTTAGTTGCAGGTGCAGGGTTATCGCCATATCCATCGCCATCGGTATCATTCCATTGACTGCCATCAGTTGGAAAAGCATCTACTACACCATCACCTTGGTCATAGGTATTGTATCCGTCCTGATCTTCATCTAAATCAGCATACCAAAAGTAAACTCCTTCATCATTTCTAGTATGGGCGGTAACAATTTTACCGCCATCAGGATGCCACGAAACCCCATCTATTTGGCCACATTGATTATTGTTGGTTCCAGCACAGTTATTGGGTCTTGGACCTGAAAAGGCATCAACTAGTAAACTGGATGTTGTTTCGTATATCTTAGCAGTTGCTCCATCTGCTTCATACCAGTACATTCCGACAATAAATTTAGAACCATCTGGTGAAAAATCCACTGATGAGCAGGATGTACTTGTTCCAACTTCCCAGATAATGGGCCACCCGCTACCATCATATTCGTGAACCTGAACACGCGCTCCGTTAGATTCGTAAGCGCCACACATAACGATGTAATTGCCATCAGGAGACCATGCAATAGCATTTACAGAATCAGGAGGGCTTGAAATTGATGCTACAGTAGTCCCAGTCGCAATTTCAGAAATGTACCAATCTCCTTCACTTGCTACTGCAATAAAATTACTATCAGGTGAGAATGCAGTATCGTAGAATCGATCTTCTCCTCCAGGATTTATTCCCGAGCTGAAGAAGTTACCAGTAGAGGTATTGATGAATGAAATAATTCCATTAGTTCCTTGATTTCCAGACCTTCCAATAGATACAGCAAGTAGAGAATTATCCAACGAGAATTCAACATCGTTTACTCTCTCACCACTGCCAACATCAACACTTATTGAACCATACAAACTGGTCATAGTGGCTGCATCAAAAATGTGCACGGTATCATCGTCGACGCCAGCAGCAACTAAATTGCTGTTAGGTGAAAAGGCAACAGAATTTATCTGCGAGCCAAGATCAGCAGATCTAACGTTGACGAAGGTTGATGAATTCCAAGTCCTGACAAAACCGTCATCAGCACCGGTGACTAAACTGTGACCGTCGCCAGAATATTCAATGTCATTATAATCTTGATTTGAATTTAGAATTTGTTCTGTTTGGAAATTTGGATTAGATGTAGTCCATGGGTCATTTATGTCCGAAGTGCCATCGCCGTCAAAATCCGGGCAACCCGTTTTGTCTACAGTTGAGGTTCCAGAGGACCATTTGCAGTCATCTGCTGCGTCACTTATACCATCGCCATCTGAGTCTGCTGAAACAGTAATTGGTATTGTTGCCAAGACAAGGATAGACAGCACCAACAAAGTAGTCCTTGCTGAACCCATGACCCTCCCATCATTATTAGAATAAAGGAATTATGGTTATTTTGCTCTTACATCAAATTATCAAAATGCCAAAACCGCTTAGTTGTAGTAACCGGTGGATTAACTGTGAGCGCAGGAGTTTCCAAGGTCAATGTCCCAGTGCAAGACCGCGTAATGCTCCATTTGTTTGAAAACAACGAACAAGCCGACAGATACCTTGTTGGACCCGAATTAACCAGGCCAGGCATTGCTGAATCATGTGCTCTCCACCTACCTAATGTTAGCCGTACGATGCGGGAGTTATTGCGCAAAGAATTAGTTTCAGAGCACACTAGAAATGTCAAAGGTGAAGATCGGCGCCAGAAAACGTGGCAATTAACCGATGAAGGGAGAAAATCGGTAAAGTCGACAATTAAACGCCTGTCATCTATCTCTATCGTGATAAGGGATAACTCAGGAGAATTGCTCGAATTAGAGGCATCTGAAGTCCCAAAACGTCTAGACGCAAATATATCATTATTGCAAATTTTGATGCATGCGCAACACGAAGGAGTGTTAACTTACGGTGACATAAGATTTGGCGTAATAAGAAAATCAGAGTCATCAGAAACCAATCCACCCGGCCGCCTAAAAGCACTTACTGGTGCTCATGCAACATATAACAACAAACCACCAAAAACTCGTGTTGTGCATGGAAGAGAAAGTCAAATCGATGAATTAAATGATTGGTTTGGAGAAAGAAAACCGTGCATGGTGATTCATGGAATTGCGGGTATTGGCAAGTCAACCTTAGTTGCTCACTGGCTAAATGGTCAATTAGAAGATAATCCGAATTTATCCGTTTGTTGGTATCCTTGCCAACCTTGGGACACACCACTTGGGCTGGCAACCAGTCTTCTGCACCGCTTTGGCATAGATGAGAAACACGACCCCTACAACTTGATTGAGACCCTCCCACTAAATCCTGGAGGAATCGTTGACGTTGATACTTGGCGAAGGCGATTACTGGCTTACTTGACAGACGCTAGAACTATTCGAGAGCGTTTTAAATCAGCATCTGGGGGACCCCCTCCATATTGGCTAATCGTACTTGATGATGTACATCATATTGAAAGCGAAGCGGCAAAATTACTGGGAGCATTATTGCAAATCTCAAAATCTTCCCCATTACGAATAGTCATGATTTCGCGAACCAGGCCAGCTGTTTATGATCGAAGAGATGTACACACCAGGGATATAGTGACAGAACATTCATTGCAGGGTCTTTCTAAGCAAGAAATGGAAAAATGGCTTTCCAAAATAAACATTGATGAAGACTTAGAAGCGGTGTTTGAAAAAACCGGAGGGCATCCGTTAGCATTGGAATTATTCGAATTATACGGTCAATCTTTGCATATCGATTGGTTACAATTCCTTGATGATGAGATTTTATTCAAATTACCCGATAATGAAAGACAACTGCTAACTAACCTAGCCAGTCATGATAAGCCGGTAAGTTGGGAATTGTTGGCTGCTCAATCAGGTTGGTCTGGGCCGCCACCTAAAGACTTGATTTCTCACGGGATTTTGATAGAGATGCCTGATGGTATGTGGCTTCATGAGGCGCTGAAAGAGCGTTTGCTTAGAGATATCCAATAGGATTAGAAATCATCAGCAGACATATGCTGGTCAATCCAGCTTAGTAGTGCTGGCTTTGGCATTGCACCACTTTGTTTTGACACAACTTTACCGTTATGGTACAAGAATAACGCAGGGATTCCTCTAACTCCGAGTTTTCCAGCGTTAGCAGGATTTGTATCGGTATCGACTTTAGCAATCAGTATTTCTCTTTCACTTGCTACTTGTTCTAAGACAGGGGCTATTGCTTTACAAGGTCCGCACCAAGGGGCCCAGAAGTCTACTAGCACCCATTCACTATCATTCACTGAATTTTCATACTCGGAATCGCTGACTGCCCTTACTTCGCCCATGGTCTCACTGTGTCTCCGTTTATATCGAGCATTAAGAGACTTTGTGCTGAATTTTTTACAATCCTAGGCACAATGCTCATGAGAATCCGTTGTTTGGACCAACATGTTCTGCTATGATAATTGCACCAAGTATCCTTACCGCTGACCTATCAAATCTAGCAGTATCATGTCAAGAAGCAGTCGATGCGGGTATAAGTGTACTTCATTTAGACGTGATGGACGGAAATTTTGTCCCAAACATGACTTTCGGCCCACCCGTAATTAAATCTCTTCGTGACGCACTTGGTGACGAAATACACTTTGATGCCCATCTTATGATCAGCAATGCAGAGGAATGTTACATGGACTATATCAATGCAGGATGTAACCACATATCAGTCCACATAGAAGCGACAACTCATCTGCACAGGTTGATAACGGCAATTAGAGACGCCGGCGCTACTGCTGGTGTCGTGCTAAATCCTGCTACTTCAATCGAAACAATAAGAGAAATTCTTCCAGACCTCGATCTTGTTTTGATAATGAGCGTTAATCCAGGCTTTGGCGGCCAATCATTCATAGCTTCGGTTGAGGGTAAAATTAGACGACTCAAGTCAATGATTGACCAACAAGTTGCTAACGGTGGCAGGCCGGTACAGATACAGATAGATGGCGGGATAAAAGCCCACAACATTGCTATGGTTGCCGAATGGGGTGTTGAAAATTGCGTGGTTGGTTCTGGTTTATTCAACAAGCAGGGTTCAGTAAAAGAAAACCTCCAAGTCCTAAAAACAGCCCTTGAAGTATAATCCAATGTAGGTGGCAGTGTGCGTATCTTAGTAGTGTCACTGCTATTTCCTTTGCCAACAAATGTTGCGCGTGGTACATTTGTTAGCGATAATGTCCAATTGTTAGAATCGATGGGGCACGAAATAAAAGTGGTAAATCCGTTACCTAGAATGCTGAAGTATCAAGAATCTAGCAGATCAACATTAACCGGAGTATCAAGGGCGCCAAAACAATTCACCCATGGCGATACTCAAGTCATAACTCCACGGTTTTGGGGCTTGCCCGGACATCCATACCCATCCATAACAATACGAAGTATGAAGCGGATTGCAAAAAAAGTTGAATCTTGGTTAGGTGACTGGTCTCCAGAAATAATCATCTGTCATACCATGTGGCCTGCTGGAGATTTAGCCTCTAAGTTGGCAAAACAGCTAGGAATTCCTTGGGTTGGAATTGTTCATGGGCATGATTTTGATGTTGGCCTCAAAGACAAAAACACCGCCAATCAAATCATTCGGCTAGTCAATGATTGTGACCATTTAGTTACCGTTTCTTCCCGGCTTCACAGCATTGCTGAAGATTTGGATAAACCAGCATCATCGGTTATTACTTGTCATACTGCAGTAGAAAATGAATGGTTAACGAAACCCAAAAAGTGGCAGGGCAGATGGCGCAAAAGCAAACTTGATATTTTATTTCCAGCCGACCCAAGAAGGCGTGAAAAAAATCACTTCTTGGCATTACAAACCGGAGAAGAGTTAGAAAACCGTGGCTGGGTTGTCGGGATTACTACTCTACGTCAACAACCAAGAACAATTGTTTGGGATAGAATGCTAGTTGCCGATTTGACATTAATCACCTCCAAACGGGAATCAGGACCATTGGTCGCTAGGGAGTCTTTGGCTTGCGGCACACCAGTTGTTTCAGTCAATGTGGGAGAGGTGAGTAAATATTTGTCACCGACAAGTTTAGTTGAGCAATATGATGCAGTAAAATTAGCCGATGCATGTGAGAATACCTTGCAGACAGATTGGAGTGAAGGATTCAAGATACCAAACGAGTTTTCCACTGAGGAAATCAGTAAACGTTGGTCTTCATTACTTGCCAAGCTCTTGGAGTAAACATAAACAAAGCAATTCCACTCAATGCAAGTATTGAATTTGTGGCAAAACCATAACAAGAGATTGCTGCAAGTATAATGGACGCCATAAATTCTATTCTCCTTGGATAGACTAGGTTCCATAGCCTAGCC
>JAQXFJ010000220.1 GCA_029250385.1 Candidatus Poseidoniaceae archaeon
CAAATAGAATCGTGGGATTTATCTGGAGGGGCTTATGCCGTTGAGTATTCTGTACACCAGTTATTATTTACCAACTGGAATGAGTATGGTCTGACATGGAATACAACAGGAATAAATCCTGGTCCAATTGCTGGAGTTGACTATGTCTCTGCCCCTCTAGACAGCGCCACATTATTTCCCAGCGATTTGGAACTAGAGTTTCAAATTGCTACTGATTCATTGATACTTGGAGACGAAATCCACCTAATTATTAGAGGTAGTCCAGTAAGCACTGGTGGTAATTTTGATGGGTTTGCTAATTTTTACTCAAACGAAGCAATAAATTCAGATCAAAGACCAAGATGGTCTTTACAACACACGAATGTTTCAAATCTTAATATTACCACTGTTTCTAGTATAATAAATGCAGATGGGACATATACATTTGATTTACAAGGCTATGATTCTAACGGAGTTCCTATTCCTGGTAACATGCCTACAGGCGCACAAATTGAATGGTTTACTACATCAGGTAGCATAGTCAGCATTGGTCCAACTTCAGCAGACCTTTCTCCTTCAGTTAACGGCCTACAAACGATAACTGCTTGTTATGGTGTAATATGTACTGATTATATCGTAGACATTGATTCAGGTTTGCCAGTACAAATATTTGCGTCATTGAGTCAAAGTTCTGACGTTAATTCATTAACAATAACTGCAGATGAAACCGTGACGATTTCTGCCTATGCAGTTGACCAACATGGTAATTTGGTAACAAATGAAATAATCAACTTCATAGTTAGTAATGGAACAATTTCGTCAAGCAATGTGTTCTACCCATACGCTGTTGGAAGCCAGACTGTAACCGCTGAATGGGTCGGTTCGACTAACTTGCTGCAAGAGGTTTTGCAAGTAGAAGTCACACCTGGAACTCCAAATCAAATTATGATGTCGGGCTGTGGACAGACTATCAACGCCAACACCTCATGTTTCTTGTATGGCAGTGCATTTGATCAATTTGGTAACACAGTTTGGTTCGATGATGTTGTATCTTTTGACCTAGATCCGGAAGATGGTGAAATAACCACAATACAAACTCCCACTCCACATGATGCGGCTCCGCTACAGGATGTGCTGATTGCTGAATTTACCGGGAACTTGGTTGGCTCATGGGAAGTAGTGCTTTCCACAGAAGATAATTTACTTACCAATATATTTGTTGAAGTAACCCATGGTGAGATAGGTGGCTTCGAGTTGAGTACTTCGAATGAAACAATCACTGCAGACGAATTTTTATTCATTGACTCCACAAGAATCGATGTTCGTGGTAATCGACTAGCAGTGAGCTTAGCAATCGAAAATTGGACTTCAGTTGCAGATGGGACAATAACTTCAGGTTTGACATCTACTTGGGAGCCAACTCTGCAAGGTTCGAAATCTCTTACAGCATCTTATCAAGGATTTACTGATACTGTAAACGTATTTGTTTTGCGAGGTGCTCTACACGATTTCCAAATAATAATCGATGACGAAGTTTCACAAACCGAGGCTTACACAATAACTGCTGATGATGAAATCAGTGCTAGTTTGCGGGCCTTTGATGCAAAAGGTAACCAATGGTTAGTTGACGGTGAATGGTCTCTATACCACCCGAATTTCTTAGACCAGTCGGTGTTGAGTTCTAATTTCTCACAAGAGGTTACCTTCTCTCCAACCTTAGCATCTACTTCTCCTTACGCAATCAGCGCTGAACACCAAGAGAACGAAATCATTTTGTCTTCAAATTTCTTAGTATATGTTTCAGTAGGTGATGTTGAAAACTTCATTGCCTCTGCATCTGACAGCAATGGTAATGATTATTCAGCAGAAAATGGATTTTTAGTTACTGCAGATGATTACATACAATTCGAGTTTTCAACAAGTGATTTTGATTTGAACTCAATTGATGATGCTGGTGAAACATGGATTTTGGAAAACTTAGCCGATAGTAGTATAACAGACATAACCCAGTTGCTGGAAGCAAATTCTCTACTATGGAATCCAGATGTAGTTGGCGATTACTTAATATCAGTTTACACTATCAACCATAGAGGATTTAACTTATCCTCTGAATTTAATGTTATTGTCGATCATGGGACTCCAGTTTCACTTGCGATTACTCAGTCTGCTGGTACACAAAATGCTGGAGATTTTGTCAATCTTCAAGTTACTGGTACTGATTCTGATGGCAATCAATTTGCTCAACCAGTAGTCTGGTTTGAAAATAATGCCCAAGCCAAGAACATTAATTCAACAACCAATGTTGGTGCCTATGAATTCAATGGCCGAACTGCAGGAAACTATACTCTGACTGCAGAATATTTGACTGTTTCCTCAACTGCTTATGTCGACGTCTTTAGCTTGAATATTGCTGCAAATATCGAGTATAATGTTAGCACTGTTGCCTTGGAACAATTGGAGAAATTGACAGTTACTGTAGAAGTGTATGATGAATATTGGAATAGAATAAATGTTCCTCAAAATGCACGAGTTGATACAACCGATTCTGATGGTGACGTCACATACCTGGGTAACGGGGTATGGGAATTAGAGACACTAGACGAAGGCGGCCATTCCGCCACAATAGTTATCGGATCGATTACTGAAACTTTTACTTACGAAGTAGAGGGTAATTTTGCCGGATTCTTTGCCGCAGGTGGCCCACTTTACTATGTTGGTGCAGGACTAATCGGGCTTATTGTAGTCGCTTTGCTGGTGTTCTTGGTTAGATTAGTACGAGGTGATGGAGAATACTATGATGAAGATGAGGAAGATGATTACTCGTATGAGCAGGATTCTGAGCCAGCCAAAGACTTCACAAAAACTACAATTAGCAATACCCCAGTCGTACCAACTCCACCATCTAGCCCTCCAAGTCAGCAGGAAGAGGTTGCTGAAGAATCTGAAAATCAAGCAGGTGAAGAGCTCAGTTGGGCTGTTGATTATCGAATGGAAGATGATGGCACTGAATGGGGTCAAACAGATGATGACATCTGGTATTATCGTGAGTCAGGCGGCGATGATTGGGTTGAATGGACTGAATGAGCATAGGTGATTGATTTGACAAGGAAAATTATTCCAATATTCATTATTGTCTCAATGATGCTAAGCATAATGCCAATTGCAGATACGATTACCACGTTAGACGATGAACCAACAGTTTTTCACCAAGGTTCATCAGCAGTAAGGGTACAAATCTCATCTCCAGCATTTACCATTAGCGCTGATGAAGTAGTTACCTTTTCTGCCACTCTATATGATTCAGTGAATAGTGTGGTGGCTGGAGAAATCATTTGGTCAAGTATAAACGGTACAATTACCAGTGATGGAACCTTTTATCCTTGGAATGCAGGGGTGATCACCATTCAAGCAAGACATACAAATTTGACTGATGAATTCAATATTACAGTGACTCCTGGAATAGGACAATCTTTAGAGATTTCAATATCTGCGGGCCAAGTCTTGCAAAATAATATTTTAACTGCCAACTTAATTGACGCCAGAGGTAACCCAAACCCTACAGATCAGGCTGCGTGGAGTATTGATGGTCAATATTTTGGACAAGGTAATCCAGTATGGATTCCACTCGATATTGGAGAATACCAGTTGACTGCAAGACTTTACCAGATGGAAGTTACTACTCCTATTGATGTAGTTGCCGGAAATCCATACGAATTTGTGTTTGACCAAAATATTGTAATCCAAAGTAACTCTGCAATACAACTTGAACCTACTTTAGTCGATGCTAACGGTTTTACTATGGATATTAATCTTGCAGGAGCTAAAACTTGGCTAGTGGAAAACGGGTCTGTTAACTCAACAGGTGTATATTTTGCAACCCACCCGGGAAGTTGGAATATTACCGTGTCTGCTGGGCCGGTTTCGGGTACTGGAATTCTTACTGTGGTGCCCTCTGATGCAACAACTTCCGTCTTAGCTATCATTCCAAATGAACCAGTTTATGTTGCTGGTGAGCGATATCAAATTGCTGCTTTTCGTACAGATGTATTTGGCTACTCTGGTTTGATAACTCCTCCATTGGCCAACTTTTCTGTATCCTCAGGAACCCTCAGCCAAGATTCAGGTAAGGTTTACTGGACGCCAATGACAATGGGTAGTCAATCACTAACAGTTATTGATTCAGGTTTTGAGTCCACAGTTTCAGTTACTGTAGGTCATGGTCTAGCAATCGATACAAGATTGGTATTCTCATCGAATAACTTAGCTGTTGGTCAGCAATCGACTATTCTCATACAAGCCTATGACCTAGCAGGAAATACTTGGAATGTCAACGGCAGTATTGAGGTTTTGATTGGTAACGCTTCTACAATTACCGACCATGATACTTACTATACCGTTGTACCTAATGAGGCCGGAGCATTTGCCATAAAGAGTAATTGGTTTGATTCGATCTCAGGAATATTTTTTGAATCCCAAGATATCAAACAAGTTGGTTTTGGTGATTTGGCAAAAATAGAGTTGGAAGGTCAAGGCTCAAAAATTCCAATCGATGAGGCATTTGACCTAAATCCACGTTTCTATGATTCATATAATAACGAACTAACTGATATATTTGTCAATTGGACTATTGATGGAGAAGACCAAACATTGACCATGTCGTTACTTGATTATAATTGGATACCTTCATCTATTGGCAGTCATGAAATCCAAGCAAATGCAGCCGGTATATTCTCAGTTGTATCGCTAACTGTTACCGCAGGAGATGCTCGTCGAATTGTTACTAATCAAGAAACAGGGTTCGTCGTAAATTCTGGTGAAGAGTCGGACTTATATGTTGAAATCGCTGATTCTAGAGGTAACTTTGCTCCAGCAGAATCGGTAACAATGAGTCTTAATTCCTCAGTTGGCACTTTAGAGCCTTCAATAGCAGGCAGGGGTTATTGGACCTTTATTGGCAAAACTGCTGGTGAGTTCACTATGACATTAATTCAAGATGATGCAGTCCATAGTATTACTTTGACAATAAACCCAGGCCAACCGGTACAAATATTTGGCGAGGTTGAAATTCGGGATTATCAGCAAGGAGATGTTGCATTGCTTATCGTTTATGGCGTGGATAGCAATGGTAATATTGTTTCAGTCGAGCCGGAAAACACTTCGATAAGTTGTACTTCAGGTTCAGATAAATACATTACAGCAGATACATGGGAATTGGAAATAAGTAAATCGGGCTTAGACAGATCTTGTAGTATTACTTGGAATGGTTTGGTAACTCAAGCCTTCTTTGACGTTGAATCAGTATTACTTGGCGGTGCTATTGGGTCAACCAATACTGCAATGACTATCGCAGCAATTTTACTCGGGCTGATTCTTGTAACTATGGTAGTTTTAGTTCGTAAGGCTAACTATGAAGCAGAGGACAGTGACGATTGGTTTGATGATGAATATGACGACGACGAGTACGATGACGAATATGACGACGAAGACGAAGAAGAGGAAGATCAGCCAGTAAGTGAAGAAGCAGTTCAACCTGAAATTACCAACCAACAGCAACAGGAGTCTTCAACACCGACAATATCTGATCAAGAAAGAACAAGACTAGCTTCGGAAGCAGGCAAATTAGGCGTTATGCAAGCAATTGACCAGACCAAACAAGGTGCCAGTGGCTGGTATGTTGATGTAAGTGGCGATATCCAATACTGGAATGTCGCTGCTGATGGTTCTTGGTCTAGAGGTCAGTGAATAACTGAGCGACTATTCTTCTGATAATCCTTCAAATGAAATGAAGAACTCATTAATGTCAATAACACCATTTTCATCATCATCAGACTTATGGAAGATCGAACGAGATTCATCTACAGTATAATTGAAACCCAGTGCTAGTAAGGCGTTTTGGAATTCTCTAACATTCAGATGCCCTTTGCCACCAAAATCAGCTGCATTGAATGCTGCAAGTCTACGTTCGTGCTCTGATGCGTTCGTGCGGCCAAATTGTTCTCTAAAAGTCGCAATAGGTGTCTTATCAGAGGCGATGTAATGTTTTCTACCGTATAGATAGTAAGTTGCCAAACCGGTAATAATTGCCACGCCACCGCCAATAAATGCTTTTGAGCCCATCAGTATAACCAAGAATGCCCCAGCAATAATTCCCCACAATTGCATGTATGGATATAGTGGGCTTTTGTAAGCGGGGTCCCAATCATATCTGTCACTGGTTTGTCTAAGGACAATAACACAAGAATTGATCATCATAAAAATCATAATTTTGAAACCCGAAGCCAATTTTACCACATCTTTTAACGGGACAAATAATATTGCTAAACACATGGCAACACCAGTGATTATTATCGGTATGTGAGGTGTTTCAAACCTGACACTAACATCTTCAAGGGGTTG
>JAQXFJ010000222.1 GCA_029250385.1 Candidatus Poseidoniaceae archaeon
ATCATCATTATCAACCCCATAGAAAAGAAGACTATATGGTCATGCTACATTGACAGCAGCACATGGCGGATGCTCTAGATGTCGTTGCTAGGTCATTCAACATCAATTCTAAATTGGGGCCTAAACTGACAGCGGCTGCTGAACAGAATGCAATATTGCGAATTGGATGGACAAATGCTGGCGACCCAGTCCCAAAAAACGGGGAACTCGGATTGTGCCCTGGATTACCAAAAGGCGCCAAAGTTAGGGCTTTAGGGAAATTAGGTTCTTGGACAGCAGCTTTTGGCAACGGAGGAACCTTTACCATTCAAGGTGACGTAGAATCGTATCTTGGTGCAGGTAACGATGGGAATACCATCACCTGTGAACGATCTGCAGGAAATTATGCAGGATATGGCATGAAATCCGGTAAGATTTCCATTTTAGACGGGTGTGGCGACGATCTTGGTTCATGTATGGAAGGTGGCCTGGTATTTGTTAGAGGCAATGCTGGAACTAGAGTCGGAGGAGGGATGAAAGACGGAATTATTGTCGTTGACGGCGACATTGGCAATGACCCTGGTGCTGGAATGAGTGGTGGTTTGATTATCATCAACGGAAGATGCCCCAATCCACCCGAAGGAGTAACACTAAGACCAGTCACCAAAAGTGAACTGACAAAAATAAACAAGGAACTCGATATCAAAGATTTCCAAATCCCTAATGACTCTGTATGCTTAGAATGTACTAGCCCAAAAAATGATTCAAAATCTAGTCATGTGGTCTCATCTGGAGATATGTCAACAATCGGATTGGTACCAACAGATGCACCACACAAAATGAATTACATCACCTGCGACACAGTAGCACTGATAGGCGAGAGAGGGGAAACCAATACGCCAATAGCCCTACCGCTACCACTAATGCCAGTGATATCGGACGGTGAAATATTATCTACATTTGAGTTAGATGGCTTATCAGTTAACCGAATCGACACTCAACCATTCATTGTGTCAGTAAATCCAAGAACAATTGATTTCGCCCTTATCAGCCATGATAATCTAAACATCATTGGTCCAAAATTAACCCAATGCGGTGGAATGATAATTGACATGATGAGACTACCTAGCATGAATGCAGAGGAAATCGATGGTATGCTTGTCGCCCTGCGTTCATTACTTGGACAAGACAAAACATTTGGTTTCAGCAACGGAGTTGGACGTATAGATTATTTGCACAAAACGTCGGCTTATCACAGAGCAGATATGGCCATTTCGTCTATTGAAGACGGCACAGGTATTTCTGAACCAGCAAGTTTACCATTAATCGGTAGAAGCAACAAAGCAAATTTAGAAGATTACTACACTGAGTCGGTAATCAACCTTGGCTTTTCCGCAAATGCCGATGATATAGTCAAATTTTGTGCTGCAGGGCTAAAGCTAGTGTGTTGCGCAACTCCTGCCGAAGATGGTTCAGAAATTAATAAATGGTTAAATGAAATCCATCTCGACCTTTCTACAACACTTCAGCGAATAGGATTGGAGAGTATCGATTCCCTTTCTAGACAAAACCTTAGAGCACTTGATCATGAAACCGCAGCAGTAAGTGGGCTAAGACTAGTTGGATATGAGAGGCCACTTCCTCATTGGTTTGCAAGATAGGTGAAAGTATGCCAACAATTTCTGTAGACCAAGCTCTGATTGGGCGATTAATGGCAAAGCACGGTTACCAACATGACACCGAATACTTGGCAGATAATCTACCCTTACTAGGCACAGATATCGATAAATGTGACGCAGAAACTCTTGATATCGAAATATTTCCTAATCGTCCTGACCTATTATCTGGTGAAACATTATCAAGAGCTATTAGGAACTTTATTCACCACGCACCAGCCACTCCAAATCTCGACGTTAAGAAAGGCGAATTGGAACTCATTGTCGATAGTGAACTAAAACAGATACGACCTGTTATTCTAGGAGCAGTGGTAAGGGGCGTTAATTCAGGTAGTTCCAAAATGGAATCTGATGCCTTCATCAAGTCCTTAATGGATCACCAAGAAAAACTACACTTTGCATTAGGTAGGGGAAGAAAACGTGCCTCGATAGGCGTTCATGACTTGGCTAAAATCAAACCTCCATTTTTAGTTAAAGCTGTTACGAGCGACACTCATTTCACACCGCTTTCCATGAATGATGAAATGTCTATCAAACAAATTTTGTTAGAACACCCCAAAGGGATTGATTATGCACATTTACTTGACGGCTTTGAAAAATATCCTGTGATTGTTGATGCAGAAAGTAGAATCTTATCATTCCCACCGATAATAAACGGAGACCATACCACTGTTACTGCAGATACTACTGACTTTTTTATCGACGTAACAGGTTGGGATTATCGCTCGTGTGAAGCATGTTTGATTATTTTCGTAACCGCAAACCCATTAGAATTATGCGAAAAGCGTCATAAGCGTTATCAATTGATATAAGTTGTTATGAATTGCCACAACTTGATATAAATTGTCATACAGGGTGCTACACAGTGCTGTACTTTTTGCTGTAAATTG
>JAQXFJ010000235.1 GCA_029250385.1 Candidatus Poseidoniaceae archaeon
CTATGGTACGTTTTTCCCAGGGGAAATCGCTGAAGTTCAACCACACCACACTTACATGATTCATTTTGATGATGGTGATGTTGAATCAGGAGTTCCTCCATCAAGAATTGCTAAACAACCTGATTCAGAAGAAACTCAGGCCTATGTCGAACATATTTCTCAAGAAGAACAAGAATTAATTCAGTCATTCAGAGTATTTGATGAGGGTAATACTGGTACTATCTATGCTAGTAAATTGTTCAAAATACTCACAGAAATGGGTGATCCACTAGATATTTCTGAAGCAGAAGAACTGTTCACCGAAATGGGGATTTCACTGGATTCTGAAATAAACTACAAAGATTTAGCTAAAATAATGGTTCAACCATTTGAGGCTAAAAAAGAAGTTATAATCCAAGATGCCAAAATATCAGGTGATTTATTACACGGTTTTGTTTATGGTCATCCCAAACTGGGCGATACTCGAGTAAGATCCTCTAAAATCTTGAATATAACTTATGATAATAGGGCAACAGCGAGAGTTGAGACAAATAATACAATCTATATTGTTGGCCCAACAGGTTGGGAAATCAGACCAAATGACCATCCGTTTAACAAACCAGATTACACTACAGGCCAACAAGTAAAAGTTGAATGGAAAGGTAGTTGGTGGGACGGATTGATTCGCGAAGTAAGTGGGGATAAGTATCTAATCCACTACATTGGTTTTGATTCTAGTTGGGATGAACTGGTAGATAATACTAGAATTAGGAATGCTTAGTCTAATTTGGGTGGATGGTTCGTGAAGGTTACAGATTCTATCGATTTAGGGCGAGGTTTTACTGCCAAAAATCGCACTCTTTTAGCAGCGATGACTAACAAGCAAAGCAACATTGACGGGACATTGTCAGATGAAGAAATTAAGTGGCTAGTTAGAAGAGGTCAAGGTGATTTTGGAATCACTACTACCGCTGCAGCCAATGTCACCAAAGCAGGACAGGGTTGGGAAGGTGAAATGGGTGTTTGGAGCGACAAACATATTCCTCGCTTGACCGAATTAGGTGAAATGCTAAAGGAAACCGGTACTATTTCATTGGTTCAGTTATTTCATGGGGGCATGAGAGCACCGCAAAGAATAACCGGTGTAAGGCCAATTTCTGCTAGTGAAAATACTGAGCCAGGCATGGATGGAGTTTACACTAAGGCAATGACAGAATTAGAAATAGATTCTATGATACAATCTTTTACTGATGCAGCTTTAAGATGCCAAAAAGCCGGTTTTCATGGTGTGGAATTACACGGTGCTCATTCTTACTTGATTTGTCAATTTTTAGGTCAAGAAACTAATCGAAGAACCGATAAATGGGGCGGAGATATTCATGGAAGAAGCAAATTTTTGCGTGAAATAATCAAATCAATAAGGAATGCAACAAGCGAAAATTTCCTGGTAGCGGTTAGAATCTCACCAATTATTGAAAAAGCAGGTATTTATCTAAATGATAGTCTGGAACTCGCCAAGGAACTATGTAAAATGGAGATTGATATGCTACATATTTCTTGTTGGGATGTCTTTGAACAAGTTGGCCACGCCAATAGTCAGAGCCTTACTAAGCGATTTAGGTCGGTGATTCCAGATGATTTTCCATTAATCTCAACTGGAGCAGTTTGGGATACTAAGGACGCTATTTGGTTGATGAATGAGGGTGCAGAAATTGTTGGTGTGGCTAGAGTAGGCATTGCCCATCCGGATTGGCCACAGAACCTAAGTGATGAAAATTACCAACCACAAAGACCGCCATTTAGTGTAGAACACCTAGAGAATGTTGATTTGAGTCCCGTGTTCATCGAATACATGAAGCGATGGAAAAACTTCGTGATTATATAGAATGGTGGACGTGCCGAGATTTGAACTCGGGGCCTCTACCATGCCAAGGTAGCGATCTTCCAACTGATCTACACGCCCATAGGTGTTTGTAGCCTAGCCACCAACAGACCCATGATAAGCATTTTCAATCATAATACAGTTGATGAACATCGGATGATTGGCAAGTATATGGCGGATTCAGGTATGTTGGGTGATACGCCTGTGCCAACAATTGATCCCCATATACCAGAAGGTGCGATAGTAGACTCATTATCAGTCCTTTCAGGTGTCACAGATGCAGTATTTATGCCGTGGATTGAACAAAGGATAGAACTTATCTGGTTAGAACCAATTGACGACCGATTAGGTATGACAAGATTCGAAGAGGGTTCTGCAGAGTTGAACCGTAGAAGAAAGCTAAGACTCGACCCTGGTACTGTGACAATTGGATTACATCCAGCCTTACTTGAAGATGAAGTGCTGTACAAACATACCTTTGTCCATGAATTTCTGCATGCTGCCGGTTTGACATTACATACTTCGCAACATGATGAGTTGACAAATAAAGTTGCACCAATGCCAAAAATGTCCGAATCACCATTACTGCAACGTCTAAGAAATTCTGTACTTGGCGATCTAAAGGTGAAATCATGGACGTGCAGTCACTGCGGCTATAGTTGGGATAGAACTACTGTTAGAAAGCCCACTAGATGTTACAAATGTGCCCGCCCTCTTTGAGTTAGCATACTCAAAGTTCATGAAAGAGATACATTTGGGGTGGGTTGGACGTATAGTGTAGTTGGATATCACTCTGGCCTTCTAAGCCGGCGACCCGGGTTCGAATCCTGGTACGTCCGCCATGAATCAACTCATTGATTTTGATAGATTACGTACTCCAACTAATCTATTGATTAACGATGCTATCATATATGGAATGTTGGTGGGATGCCTGTTCACCATGAAGAGAGGCTCACGTGCTTGGAAGAAAACCGGCAACCAACGTTGGAAGTGGCGCAAGAAGAAATTGCGACGCCGAAAGCGTGCTCGCCGACAGGCTAAGAACTGATTTTGATGATGAACCGAGGGAGTATAGTATAGCTTGGTAGTATCGCGGGCTCCAGTTGCACGGGAATGACGACGAGTGGGTTTGCTGAAGTTGATGACCAACTGGAGCGCCGACCTGTTGCATCCTGCAAACCTTGCCCACTAACACTGGGCGGTTTCAGAAGAAATCCGCTGGGGGGGGTTCAAATCCCTCTGCTCCCACCACTTTTTAATCAATTAATGAATATCTTGATGTGCAATTAACTTCTGCTGTGTATGAGGGAGTATTATGAAACAGTTTCTTGCGGTTTTCCTTTGCGCGATTTTCTTTCTACCGTTAACAGGTTCGATTTATGATCAACCGGTCTATGATAGAGCAGACTGGACTATTGTAGACGACTACGGGATAATTTGGCATCATGTTGATTCAACCGATATTACACCGATTCAACAAGAACCACAATGGGCTGGAATAGAAACTGCTTGGTGGGATATCTCATCATATGACACAAACAGGAATGGAATACATGACTCTATAGAATCTGCAACAGGCATGGTTGGCATGGGTGTATCCTATGATGTTGAAGTTACTGAAGTCCAATTGCGAGAATTAGCCAGTCTAGGAATTGTGGTTGTGGATACTCTTGAATCAATTAATTCAGTATTAATCGGGCTGCAAGAAGTTAATCTTGCGGAACCAATAACTAATTTGTCTAATGTGGTAATGGTCCACCAATATGGTGCAGTAAAATTCTATGGGGATATTCAAACACCTAATGTCAAAGCAAGAAATTCATCTGTCTATCCAGACGCAGCATGGAATTTTGGAGTAACCGGTAAAGGCGTTAACATCGCAATGGTAGACACGGGTGTAGATAATGAACATCCAGGATTAGTCGGTAAATTCGTTGCTGGATATGATGCAGTCTGCTACTTACACACAGACCCTACTTGTGTTGCTGCGGGACTTGGTGCTCGGGAAACAGATGGTTCTTTTGATCCAGATGACGGCAATCAACACGGTACTGCGTGTATTGGGATGTCTTCTGCCACGGGTATTGAAGCAGATGGTAGCCAAAGTGAGTTTTATGGTTCAGCTCCAGATTCAACTTTAGTTGACGTTCGAATCGGAACCGATGCAGGAGCAGGGCCGTTTGAAAACTATGTCTTAGAGCAGGAATTTTACGAATCAGCAATGAATGGAATTCAATGGATAATCGATAACAAAGACACTGCTTGGGCAGGAGTCGATGAGAGCCTTCACGGAATTGACATCATTTCACTCTCATGGGGAATTACCTCTCACGAAGGGGGTGGCTCTGATGGCTCAGACATGCACAGTATGATTCTTGATGTGGCCATGGAAGAAGGAATAGTTGTCAGTGTGGCCGCAGGAAATGATGGCCCAGATAATGATGGTCTATCTGGAATGGGTTCATCTGACCTTTCAATCACAGTCGGGGCCACAGATGATGGCAACACAATAACTAGAGATGATGATACAATTGCCTCTTATTCTTCAAGAGGACCTCGTCGAGATAATGGTGATGGTAATCCGCTTAATGAATTGAAACCAGAAGTAACTGCTCCTGGAACCAATATTATCCAAGCAGAGGGTTGTGTTACATCAGGTGGTTGCAACAACTTACTTGGTGGTGATGCATCATCTAATACCTACACCAGTAGAGGTTCAGGAACTTCTTACGCCGCACCAGCAGTTTCGGGCATCTTGGCGTTGATGATTGAGGCAAACCCGAACTTAACGGCCTTTGAGATGAAAGAGATTTTGAAATTTACTGCAGAACGCAAAGGCGAACCTACGCAACCAGAAGTTGATCCGTTTTGGAATAGGGACTTTGGTTGGGGATTAGTCGATGCTTACGAAGCAGTGAAGTTGTCCATAAAATTGCGAGACCAGGGATTGAATGGATTAATAGATGTAAGTACTCAAGTTCACGTAGAATCGTCCTCGATTGACAATCAATCCGGCCTTTATGTGATTCAAGGAATTGCGTGGGGTCAAATGGGCTCAGTAAATGCCATCGAGTATCGTATGAATGATGGGGAATGGATGTCAGTGGCCTATGAAGAAACCAATGGCTCATTATCTGCTTTGGAACGATTTTCTTGGTCTTTAGCACTTGATTTGGACAAAATATCGAAAGGTAATAATTCTCTTGAAATAAGGGGTATAAGCGATAATGGTCAATCGTTACCTATCACTATTATAGTTCAAGGGAACGGAAATCTTTCAGATTCATCTGAGTCTTTCATCTGGGATTTATTGCCAAATACAATCTTCTTTGCTTTGTTTATCATTGTAGGACTATTATTGTGGAATTCACGCACAGAAAACCCAGAAGCTTTGTTTTTAGATTCTAATGATTCAATTGCCAAGGTGCTCAAAGAAGATAAAGATCTAGCATCTGTAGTCGATGCCGAATTGTTGGAAGGATAATAGGCGGTGATGCTGATGGGTGGGTTTAGCGATCGAGCATTGGCAATACAACCGACAGGGGTCCGCAAAATGTTTGACCTTGCTGGTGATGATGTTATCTCATTTGGACTTGGAGAACCAGACTTCCAACCGCCAAAAGTAGCAATCGAAGCCTTCCATCAAGCTATGGTCGACGGTCATAACAAGTATACAACAACTGCTGGTTTACCGGCATTAAGGGACAAGATTGCTCAATCTTGGGATGCTTACCTGCAAGGCATGACTGAGGAGAATGTATGCATAACTATGTCTGGGACAAATGCCCTACTCAATATATTTCTAACGTTGGTAAATCCAGGACATAATGTGTTGCTTCCTGAGCCATATTTCCCTTTGTATGGTCCAGATGTCTCTATTTGCGGTGGCGAAGATAGATATTATCCTTGCAAATTTGATAACGAATTTATTCCTCAAATATCTGATTTAGAATCATTAATTGATGAAAATACCGTGGCTATTTTGTATAACTTCCCAAGTAATCCAACTGGAGGTACTTTAGATCTCCATCAGCGTGATGAGTTACTCGATTTCGCCAAAAAACATGATCTATGGATTATTAGTGATGAGGTGTATGATAGAATAGTCTTTGAAAATGAACATGTATCATTTATGGGAACTGGATACGATAAGGTCCTGGTTGTGAATTCTTTTTCGAAAACCTTCGCCATGACTGGTTGGCGAATTGGGTATATTATTTCCGACAACCTCGAGGCTATGAAACAAATCATCAAGATGCAATATTACATTACCGCCTGCTCTAATGATGCTATGCAATACGCCGTACTTGCAGCAATGGAGCACGCAGCGGATTATCCTGATATAATTGCTAAAGAATTTCAACAACGCTGTGATTTGATTGTCGATCGACTAAATGCTATGCCTGGGGTTGAATGCCACAAGCCTAAAGGCGCAATCTATGTATTTCCTAAGGTCAAGGTCGAAGGCATGAACTCTGAAGAAATTGCTCTTGAATTGTTGAAAGATGGGGTGCTCTGTTCGCCCGGCTCTGCCTTTGGCCCATCAGGTGAGGGTCATCTTAGATTTGCTTATACAATCTCCAAGGAAGACATTATGCTTGGCATGGATAAGGTTGAAAAATCGTTGAGAAGGCTAAATGGTTAGTGATATTATGTCATTTATTAGTTCACTAATGTATTTTTTTGCAGGATTCATCATTGCTTTTTTATTCCCGAGAATTCCAATTCTTTTGATCACTCGAGGAAAGGGTTTCAATCTTGCTTTTCCAGAGCATCCATCTGCAATACCTCTCTCACCAAAATTAACTCAACGGGTACTCCACATGCGGATGATTTATTGGATGGGATTTGTCGTTTCACTTGTCCCTTTAGTGTTCGGTCTTGCTTCGGTGAAATGGGGTAATGCTGCTTTTGGATTTGGACTTTACATCTCATCGGGATGGTTTATCCTTTCACGTTTACAGACATTTATTGGAGGTCCAAAGCCGCCATGGACTCTAGATATGGCCCAACAGTTACAAATCATAATGGATGAAACAAAATCTATCGAAAACTGTTGTTCAATGCCCGTTGCGGAATGGAGAGTTTTGACAGTATCTTGTGCTAGATGTGATGCTAAATTGTCGGATTTACCACGTCCAGATTTAGGACGAAAGCGAATGGATGGTTTTTTCCTAGGAGGATTTAGACTATTGATGACGGATGGATATCCAGTGATTGATTTTGATGACGATTCCAAAAACAACATAAACGATAGTGAAGAATAATTTACTAGGAGTAAATCCTACTTTTTTGGTTGAGATTTCAGCAATAATTGATAATCCATTAAATTGACGTGGAGGTATGGCGGGCAAGGTTCGTAAAAAACCATTCAGTGCTCGTCTGTGGCTTACCTTTGTGGCCTTATGCCAGGTTTTCCTTACACCATTGATTGCTTTTACTTTGACATATTTATTCGAATTCAATATATTTGGTGAAACAATAAATATTTCATTTCAAAAAGAAATGATACCTTGGATTGTTACCGCATCTCTCATGTATGGTATGTTGGCCTTATTCCTTGCTCTAGCTATAGGAGGATACACTCCCATTAAGGTTGTAGAAAGTGGCGGCTGGAAGAAATTTTTGAAGTTCTCACGCTCTCCAAGAAATGCTACTGAGCGCCGGTTGGCAAGACAAAATTATGCCCACTCCCCTCACGGTCAAATTAGTGTACTTGCTCATCGCAGATGGCACGAAGGTCACTCGATAATCTCAACTCATGGTGGTTTGATATTGTTAGCAGTACCCTTTCAAGTCTTACTTGCAACGTTGCCATTAGCGATGGTGTTAATGGTTCCAGATTCGGTAATGAGAGAAAATAGACGCTTGGAGTTGGCTTTAATCCTCTATGTTTTCACGCTAAGTATCGTCATGAAATACTATCCAAGGATCGCAAATAAATATATCGGGATTGCTTCATTCACTAGAAAGTGGTTAATTTCGATGACTAAAATATCATGGCTAGCGCCAGTTCTCATTCTTTGGCTGATGGGTCGAATGGCTAGCGTAGTTGTTTTGGGTTGGATTGGGTCCGATATTGATTTGAATATAGACTTGGAAAAATCATTCTTCGAAACAACACTAAATATCGGTTCTATACCAGAAACTTCATTTTTAGATTTAATTGCCGCATTGGCAGTAATTCCTCTCGCTACTTTCACTACTCTAGCGGTATTGGGAGCCGGGTCTGGTGACCCACCTGAATGGATGGTTGAGCGCCTTGAATTGAATGCCAATAGTGATGGAAGTTCGATGATCAATGCAGTTGGAACTTTATCCAATGCAGTTGTATCTGAGGACATAAATGATATTTTCAGAACAGAAGAGTCAACAAATCATGTCGTAGAAATAGTCGAAGTAACTGGTGAGCAAAGCGAATATAATCAACCATATAGTGAACCAGAATTGAATGACGAAATCAGTGCAGTTGGTGAAGAATCTGAAGTAGATTTCAATGACTTTTTTGCTAGTGACTTTGGGCAAGGAGAAGGTGAAGAATCTCACAACAAACCTTCTATTACTGGCTTTAAGGTAGAGTGATTTTACCAATTTCATCTCAGTCAATCAACAATTAGTTTCATGTGTTGAATGCACATCGGATGAATGTTGATGATGATGAG
>JAQXFJ010000243.1 GCA_029250385.1 Candidatus Poseidoniaceae archaeon
GATTGATTGGTAGTAGGCCGTTGTTTGGTCATGCTAACGGAGATATATCTTCCATCGATGATAACATTACAAACATACCGGGTGAATCAATTGAAGGGGTTTTAAAAGATAACCAAGAAAACTTAATTGTTGTTGCAGAACATTCAATTCAATCTTTTGATAATAATAAATCTAAATTATGGTCGATGAAAAATCTCCAAACTTCAGGCCACGCAATCGGTTTTGAGATTAATAACGTCCAAACCTTTTGGTACGCACAGCCTGATGGGTTAAACGGGACACTAAAAGTGATTTACTGTGATAGTGGGCAACAAATCACAGCGATGAGTTGTAGCAAGATAAGCAATATTGTGGCTAGAGGTAACCGTGTTGTTGTTGGCAACGAAGCGGGGGAAGTTCTCGTTTGGGATGCAGATATGCTAAACAGAAGACTTGAGAATGATATTGATCCAGTCCACGACGACCGTAAAAGAGCCATGCGCGAACGTCTTAAAGCGCTGAAGAAGCGGTAATATCTACCTGTTCTTCTAGCCCAATCATCTTAATAATTTTGTACATCCACTCTAGTTTCATTATTTTTTGGTCGATATTGGTATTCCCTGACCATTGCCCAACTTGCCCAGTCGAAAATCCAACGAGCTTTATGCGGTCTAATTTCACCCCTAACCCTATTGCTAGACACACAGCCCGGTCACCATCAGTAAAGCCGCCATAATTAACTAGACCGTCGACAAATTGATCGACTTGATGAGTCAATATTAGACTCGGCTGAGTCGCATATCTGCTCCATCTATCAAGCGTTTTTCGCCATCGTTGCTGGTTGTCTCCGTGGGCATGAGCGACAAAAAGGACGCCACATTTGGCGACTGCATCAAGATGAGGGTTACCATCAAAATCTGTCACTACACAGGCTAGGTTAGGATGGTTGGCAATTGCACCAACCGACCCATCAGCCGCAATAATTGCGCTATTTTGTAAGTTAACAGTTGACAGTTCTTCGTCAGTTACAGACGCCCCGACAATGATAACTTGGCCACTTTTGGTGAGAGTTTTCTGTAAATTTTTTTCATTAATTTCTCGGTTTTCTGTTGACCATTTTTCAACACCATAAGGGGACTGCCTCGAAAACAATTTACTCATTAGATTAGCACTTGACAAATCATCATTATAATCCCAACCAAAGTAATCTCTTACCACAGACTGCACTTGGATTAATGCCAGGGCTAAATCTTCAGTCACAACCCTGCCAGATGAACCAACCAAATGAACCATTATCATGGTGGTATTGATATGGGTCTTAGAATGTCGAGTCCTCATGCCGACTCCAAAAGTCACCCCTTCAATAGAGGATGCTGTGACTTTAGCTAGGTATCCATTTCTCCCTCAGGCCTCGTCTTGGATACAAAATTTAGCCCTCGACCATGAAATAGATTTAGAGGAACTATTGGAAGGCCAGTGGATGGAAAAAGCTAGACAAAGGGCCCGCATCAGATTGATAGATTCGATTGAATCAAAGGAAGGAGTTGCCGTTGTTGGCGGGGATATTTTTACCGAAGAAGGTCGAATAATTGAAGCATTTTCATTTTATTATGCTCGTTTGGTAGTGTTTGCCTCTGAAGATGAACGACTGATTTCACGCTGGGCCCAAGCGGAAGCAACACGCGCTGAACAGATCCTAACTAGAGATTCTGAAAATCTGGCAAAAATTGCTAAAACCTTTATTTCGCAAATTGAAAAAGATGAGCAATCAGTTGCGCCCTTACAATCAAGTAATCAGGCAAGTGTACGAAAAATTAGGCAAAGCCAAGACGGCAGCATATGGAAAATTGGCCTTGCTGACTTTATTGAGATATGTCCCAAGATTACCGGCTCAAGGTGGCGCTTAGCAAATAATCAGGTTAGTGCAGGAAAAGTAACGCTGTTCAACGAACAACAATATTCTTCATCAGCAAAATTAGCAAGATTACTCCGGGAGCGAATAAAGCAACACATAGAACAAGAAGCACTTGAAAAGATGAAAAATATCGACATGGAACTTGCCATGCGCCTTGCAGAACCGGTGGGGATGGTTAGAAATTTGATGGCAAGCAAAGCTAGCGAGGCAATTGCGCTAGTCGGGGCAGAAGAGTCAGATTGGCCGCCATGCATGAGAAACATAATTGCAGAATTAACCAATGGAGTAAATGTTAACCACTTTGGCCGATTATTCCTTGCTTCAATATCAGCAGCGTTAGCCTTGCCCGCAGAATCCTGTGTTGGATTTTTCAAAGGAGCGCCCGACTTTAAAGAATCAACCACTTCTTATCAAGTAAAACACGTGTATGAGGGTTCATACACACCTGCTGGGTGTAGTAAATTGAAATTAAATCACAATTGTCCAGTGCTGCCGGGGGACGACCGGTTATGCGATATTTCATGGATGGACCATCCGCTAAAATATATCCGCGCAACACAGCGTTGGAAGGCTAAAAATCGTCAAGCGGAAGTCGAGGTTCGACCAGACGACTCACCAATTGATGGGGAGCAAACCAACCAAACGGAAGTACAAGATTCCGTAGTAAAACCTGCTGAATCATAGTTAATTCGCGCGAAGGATTTGAATTGTAAGACGGTTTAGCATGTACAACCAACGGTGAAATCTATGACTCGAACGCTAGTTTTGACAGTCGACCGTGATAACGATCTCGGCATTAAAACCGCTATCAGAGGCCCTGTAGTAGGACGCCGTCAAGTGCTTACTGCTGCACTTAAACTTGGTATTGCCGATCCAGAAGAAAGCGACACAAACGCAATTTTAGGTGCATTATCACAACACGACAACCTTTCAGAATCACTTGGGGATGATGATGAGGTTGAAATCGCCATCCTTACCGGTGATGAAAAAGTTGGAATTCGTTCCGATAGGGCAATCGCAGCCCAACTTGAGGAAATAGTTACTACATTTCAACCAGATAAAGCAATTCTAGTAACTGATGGGGCCGAAGACGAATCGGTATTGCCAATCATTCAGTCTCAAGTAAGAATTGACCATGTTGAAAAAATAATAGTCAAACAGTCAAAAGGTATCGAAGGCACTTATTATTACATTGTTAAAGCCTTAGAGGACCCTAAGTGGCGGGCTAAAATCATGATTCCTTTTGGACTTGTTTTGGCGATATTGGGACTTGGAATAATGCTACCTGCAGAAATTGGTGGCATTGTAATTGGTGCCCTTCCACTAGTGTCTGGGCTGTATATCTTCAGCAAGGGTGCTGGAATCGAGACAACCGTAAACCGGGTAATTCAAGAAATGCGAGACAACGCAGACGCAGCAATGTTCTCCTCATTATTGTGGACCGCTACTTTGTTCAGCGCAATATTTGCCGTAGCTGAAGGGTATCGAGCCTATACAAATCTAGTGACCGACAGTTCAAATTCGATACTGTGGCTTGAGGTTACCCATGCAGCATTGGCATGGATAGTTATTGCGTTCTTAACCTCAACAGCAGGATTTATGTTTTTACGCCTTAGACGTGGTTCTTTTTCTGGGCGCCTAATCGTGTTGAGTATATTTGGCATGGTAGTTTATTCATTCGTAGATTCAGCCTTACAAATTTCAACCAACGTTCTCAACGGTGAGTCATATCAATTCAGTGTCAATCAAATTCTGACAGATTTGGCATATCCATTGATTTGGGTAGTTGTCCTATGGATGGCCACAACCATCAAGAATTCATTACAAGCTAAGCAAGCCCAGTCAGACCGCTACTGGGGAATTTAATCACAGAATGAAGCGTGGTAAGTTCTTAGCCATTGTGTTGTGACCGACAACACCTACCAATACTCCTTGTTGGTTGACTACTGCAACCTGATTTAAATCATGAGTTAACATTAGTGCCCCAGCCTTTAGTAAAGGAGTATTTGATTTCACAGTCAGTGGGGGTAAATGGATTAGTTGCTTTGCTGGTACACTCAACATCCAAGCAACCGAACGTTCAACATTCTTTTTTGCGACAATCTTCAGTACATCAACTGCATGAATTCTCCCCATCGGGACGCCTTCCTTGTTAACAACGAAAACGTGGTCCCAGTTATTTTGCGTTAGATCATCTAGAACATCCGCCATAGTATCGTTGGCAAAGACCCAGTTTGCATCAG
>JAQXFJ010000247.1 GCA_029250385.1 Candidatus Poseidoniaceae archaeon
AGTACCTTCAGTCACAGTAATCGGGCGTTCTGTATTCTCACGAAGTGTAATACAAGGGATGCCCAAAGCGGTAGTTTCTTCTTGCAGTCCTCCCGAATCGGTCAATGCTAAAGTTGAGGAAGCCATTAATGCCACAAAGTCAAGATAGCCTACTGGGCCGGTGATGACTATGTTTGGTATTGATTCTATGCGCTGATATAAAGAATAGGATTTTGCCATTTTTTCAGTTCGTGGGTGCATCGGAAATATGATTTGAATATTTTTCCCAATATGTTCTAATGCTCCAATGATTCCAGCAAAGTTCGCTTTATCATCAACATTTGATGGGCGGTGTAAAGTAAGTATTGCATATTTTTCTTGTAGTCCAAGATCAGATTTAATAGTACTTTCTTTAGCCTTCTCTAAGTTCGAATATAGACTATCAATCATTACATTTCCGACTCTAACTATCCGTTCCTCAACAACCCCTTCTGCTCTAAGGTTTTCATCTCCATCTGGAGATGGTGTTAGGAGTAAATCTGCCACTGAATCAGTCAAAATACGGTTTATTTCTTCAGGCATTTCTCGGTCAAAAGAACGTAATCCAGCCTCTACATGCGCACAGGGGATGGTTAGCTTGGCACAAACAATCGAACAGGCAACTGTTGAATTTACATCGCCAACTACTACGACCATACTAGGTTCTTTTTCTTGACATATTTTCTCGAATTCGATCATTACTGTAGCAGTTTGATACGCGTGACTTCCACTACCAATCCCGAGGTAAATATCCGGCTTTGGCATACCTAAGTCATCAAAGAAGACTTTCGACATATTGTCATCATAATGTTGGCCAGTGTGTAAGAGAATTAATGCCTGGCCACGACTTGCTAACTCAGCATAAATTGGTGCTATTTTCATGAAGTTGGGCCTTGCTCCAACTACTAGGATTATTGGTTTAGTCATTTATTCACTTCCGGTTAAATTTAATTCTTTAGAAATCGTGATATTCGCAGCCGTCTGTTTACGAACTCGTTTTCCTGCATTATTTGACATTTGTGAAAAAGTTTTAGGATTATTGTACATATTCAAAATACCATTGGCTAAGCCGATATGGTCTTCATCATCAGCTAAAATCGCACAAGAGGCATCAGCAAACTCAGTTATCGCTGATACTGCGTTAGTTGCAGGAACTACTCCTGCAGACATCGCTTCATCCCTAGATACTCCTTGTGAATCCCACCTAGTTGGAACTAAGAATATTCCAAAATTATCAAAAATTTCAGTATATTCATCAGTTGATAAGAACCCTTTTCTTAACTCCACATTAGAAAATTGCCTTAATGGCGCAGTTACTTCATCAAATAAAATACCGTCACCAGCAATTAAAAACTCCATATCTCTGAACTCTTTATGCTTTGATAATTCAAGAATCACTTTTACTGTTATATCATTAGCATATTTCCTTGATGCGAATGTTCTGATTGAAAGTATCTTTTTTCTCTGTTCTACGTTCCGTTCTTTAAATTTAAATCTATTAATATCAATCGGATTGTGAATTACTTCAAATTGACTCTTTTTCAATTTAATACCTATGTCCTCGAATACCTCTCTTGAGAAATATTCGGAAACAAATATCATCTTCATGTTGGTTTTTAATGCAGAGAAGATTTTTTTCCAAAATTTAATTCTGACCTTACTGTCTAATTTAGCATTCTTATGTTCTTCTTTAGTTGAATAGTTAAATTTTCTTCTTTCATAAGGTTGTATTTCAGCACCGTGG
>JAQXFJ010000281.1 GCA_029250385.1 Candidatus Poseidoniaceae archaeon
CCATTAGTCGACGGCCAAGGAAATTTTGGTTCTATCGATGGTGACCCACCTGCTGCTATGCGATACACTGAGAGTAGACTAGATAAGATTTCAAAACATATGCTAGAAGATATTGATAAGAATACGGTTGACTTTCAACCCAACTTTGATGATTCAGAGAACGAACCAACAGTTCTTCCGTCAAGACTTCCAAATTTGATACTGAATGGTAGTGATGGAATTGCAGTTGGTATGGCTACTAGAATACCGCCGCATAATTTGACAGAGGTAGCTGGTGCAATTAATTTGCATATCAACACCATAATTGAGGAAGGCGTAGATGAAAATAAAACTCCCGATATTTCTATAGAAGAATATATGGAGCACGTAAGAGGTCCAGATTTCCCAACAGGAGCAGGGATTCACGGTGTTGATGGTATTTTCGATATGTACTCGACTGGAAAAGGTAGGTTCCATGTCCGTTCAAAGTGTGATGTAATGGATGACCAAAAAGGTAAGAGAATTATAATCCATGAGATACCTTATCAAGTCAAAAAAGCAGATATGCTAGTGCATATCGCTGAGCTAGTTAGCAAAGGCACTGTTGTTGGTATCCGAGATATTAGGGATGAATCATCCAAAGAAGGAATCAGGGTAGTTATTGAAGTTAAGAACAACGCTGACCCACATGCCGTATTGAACCAATTATACAAATCAAGTCGGTTACAAGAATCTTATTCTGCTAATATGATGGGGATACTTGATGGCAGACCAGTCTTACTTACATTACCAGTTATCTTGCATACTTATGTCGGGCATAGAGAATTAGTAATTGAGCGACGCGCTATCTATGAACTAGAAAAAGCAGAATCAAGAGCCCATATTTTAGAAGGTCTAGTCAAAGCACAAGATAGAATTGATGATGTTATTGCGGTAGGAAAAGCAAGTGCTAGCCGTGAACAATTTGAGACTATTTTGCGAGGCGACGAAATAATGAGTGGTATAGAAAGGTTTGATTTTAGTGAACCTCAAGCCAAAGCAATAGCTGAGAGAAGACTGTATCAATTGAGCAGACTTGATGTGGAGAAAGTACAAAATGAGTATTCTGAGTTACAACTCAAGATAGCCGATCTAAGTGATATCATTTCTTCTAGGCTTCGAAGATTAGACATACTGCTTAGTGAACTTAATGAAATGGTTGAGAAGCATGGTGATGAGAGGCGTTCTTACATCGACCCAATGCCACTTTCAATGGACCGAGAAGATTTAATTGAAGAGCGAGCTATTGCTATTACTCTTAGTGAGGACAATTATATCAGACATTTACCAGTTGAATCATTCAGAGTTCAAAATAGGGGAGGCAAAGGTCTCAAGGGAGTTGCCACGAAAGCTGAAGATACACCTCAACTAATCATTACATGTTTCAGTAAGGACAGATTACTAATATTTACCGACCAAGGTCGTGTTTATGGTCTAAAGGCCTGGGAAACTCCTCTTGGCAGTAGACATTCTAGAGGCGGCCATATTAGGAATTTATTAGAAAGCCTCAGAGATGATGAAAACATAGTGACAATTCTTCCTATCTCAAGAGAGCAGTTGGAAAACGCAGAAGGCAATTATCTATTATTTGCTACTAGATTAGGCTTGATAAAGAAAACCCGATTAGAAGAATATGTAAAAATCAATCGCAATGGGAAATATGCTCTGAGATTCAAACTAGACGGGGACAGTTTAGTCAACGTTAGGTGTGGTACAGACAATTCAGATATCGTCATGATTTCTAGTACTGGATTTGCAAGTAGATTTGCTTGCAGTAAAATAAGGGCATCCGGAAGAGTTTCAGCCGGTGTTTATGGCATCAAAACAGGTACTAGAAAAGGTGCAGACGGTGGGCACGTTGTTGGCATGATTGCAACTGAAAATACCGAAACTCAAATCTTGACAATCTCCAAGAATGGGATGGCAAAGAGAAGTAGGTTGGGTACGGCAGAGAAAATACCATATTTAGACGCCGATGGGGTTCAGAAAGTCGATAAAGACAGTGGCGAGTTGATGGAGCGTAACGATGGCTACAGGAAGACTAATCCTGGGGCCAAAGGAGCATTTACCATGAACATCAATAAGGACGAGAATGACGAAATTATTGCTGCTAGACATATTCCGGACTTAGAGGATAACCTGTTTGTATTAACCAAGAAAGGTATGATGATCAGACTTCGGGCAAATCAAACTAAAGAGACCAAATCTAAGAAATCTAAAGGAACTAGGATTATGGAATTGAGGAATAAGGGTAAATCTGGATTTACCGATGAGATTATTTTTGTCGCCAGATTACCTGCTGATTTGATTGAAGATGAAGAAGAGTTTGATTCAGAACAATCTGGTGATACTCTAAATGAAGAAGAGTGATTGATAAATCGACGACTTCAAATTGAATAACGCCTGTGGTTGACATACCCGAGTGTCTTGAGGTGATACCCATGAATACAAATAAATTAATCTATGATTGGAATGTTATTGATTATGATATTAATCGTAATCCAGCAAATCACCCACACGATGTTTGGTTTGATGACGAAACATTGAGAGATGGATTACAAAGCCCAAGTGCTAGAAATCCGTCTATAGAACAAAAGATTGAACTACTTTCTTACATGGAAAGATTGGGTATTCAAAAAGTGGATTTAGGGCTTCCAGGAGCAGGACCATTTCATCTAGAACACATTAGTGCAATGCTTTCACATATCTCTGATAATGATTACCAAATTAGACCTGGTGCTGCGGTTAGAACATTAATGCATGACATTGAACCGCTTGTCGAGATGCAACATAAGCACGGAATGGAGATACAAGCTTCTGCATTTTTAGGTACTAGCCCGATTAGGCAATACACAGAAGGATGGACTATGGAGAAATTAATCTCCACAATGGAAAAAGCAGTCTCATATGCAGTAGAAAATGAAGTCCCAGTCATGTTTGTTACCGAAGACACAACACGTTCAAAACCTGAAGACGTGAAAGCAATCTATCAAAGGGCTATGGAATTGGGCGTTAGAAGGCTTTGTGTTTGTGATACTTGTGGTCATGTAACTCCAAACGGTGTTAAGAAATTACTGAATTTTATTGATGAAGAAGTCATCAAAGACGGCGGTTATCAAAGAAATGAAATCGAGGTTAATTGGCATGGCCACCAAGATCGTGGTCTTGGAGTTGCTAACAATATAGCTGCAGTTGAGGCTGGTGCAGATGTGATTCACGGAACGGCTCTTGGCGTAGGGGAAAGAGCTGGAAATGCGCCAATGGATC
>JAQXFJ010000334.1 GCA_029250385.1 Candidatus Poseidoniaceae archaeon
CCGCATGGCTTGCTGAGGAAGGATATTCCATCCATGCTTGGCATGGTCAAAGTGTTGATGATTTCTATTGGTGTATTGACAAGACGCTAGAATTCAATCCGACACTTACTCTTGATGATGGAGCCGATCTAATCGTTCGAGTTCACGGAGAAAAGGCAGAATATGCAGCCGGAGTTATTGGCGGGACAGAAGAAACCACAACCGGAGTTCATAGATTACGAGCAATGGGTAAGGCTGGAGATTTGAAATATCCAGTTATCGCAGTTAATGACGCTATTACCAAGTGGGATTTCGATAATGTATACGGAACCGGTCAATCAACAATTGATGGAATACTTAGAGCCACATCTGTGTTAATTGCCGGCAAAACATTTGTTGTTGCAGGATACGGACATTGTGGTAAAGGTGTAGCTATGAGGGCTCATGGAATGGGCGCCAATGTGATCATTACTGAAATAGATCCACTACCTGCTCTAAGAGCAGTAATGGACGGGTTTAGGGTCATGAAAATGGACGAAGCCGCTGCTTTAGGTGACATATTTTGTACCGCAACTGGAATGAAAGACATAATTGTTGAGCGACATTTTGCTACAATGAAAGATGGTGCGATAATTTCCAACACAGGCCACTATGACTGTGAAATAAACATTGAAGAATTAGAAGGATTAGCCGCCAGTAAGCGAACCATTCGTGACAATAACAACGAATATACCATGACTGATGGCAGGAAAATTTTCTTGCTTGCAGACGGTCGCCTTGTCAACCTTGCAGCGGCTGAAGGACATCCATCAGAAGTAATGGACATGTCGTTTGCTAATCAGTACCTAGCGCTTTGCCGCCTAGCGCAAGAAGGCAAGGATATGCAACCAGTAGTGTATGATATCACAACAGAACAAGACCAAGGTCTTGCCACAACAAAACTTGCAACACTTGGTTTTGAAATTGATTCTCTAACTCAAGAGCAAGTTGCTTACTTAGAGGATTACAACGCTGGAACGTGATTATTCCTCTTCATGTGGCTCTGCGCCATCGCCAGTTTCCCAGAATGGTGATTGTTCATCACCGTCTTCAATATAGCCAATTTCGTCTAGGTGTGACTCAAAATCTGGCAACTCCAACTTCCAGTTTTTAGGTAGTGAGGTGTTTTCTTCAACAATCAATAACATTCTCTCTTGCCAAGCAATAGGCTTGCGTTGTAATATATACATATACAATACCGAAGTCTTAATTTCTTCAGAGATAATTGAATATCCTGTAGAAGACTCAAAGTTCATTGCCCTAAGTAGATTGAAAGCGGGCCGGTTAATGCTTCTGAACATATTCTTGGTAAATCTCATGCCGGCAATCACTGCTACAAAGATAACGATGGAAGTAAGACAAAAAGCAGTAAAACCTTCGCCTGCTAACATGTTTGATAAAATGACGACACCAAATAGAATTGGCACAGTAACTAGCATGAAAATGAAGGTTTCCGAAACCGGCGGTTTACGCATTTTTGATTCGATTGCTAACCAACCGGGGTGGCGCTTTTCCCATGGCTTGAAGTATTGATTTTGGTCTTGTTGTATCGCTGAATTGAATAATCCAAGCAATTGGTGGACTCTACCGTATTGGCTGGTTGCGACATCCATATTTTCGTTTAGTATGGTCTCAATTCTTTCTCTACCTTCTTGATATAGCCCTAAATCAGCCATGATAGTAGCTTGTTCAATCAACGGAGTGACTTCATCTGGGGCATGATGGCGAACTTCTTGCCACCATTCAAGAGCGTCAATCATCAATCCTAATTCGTCAGCGAGTAATCTACCTCCTCTTACCCACATATCAATTCTGGAAGGGTCTAGGTTTACTATTTTCTTTACTGCACTCAATGATTTTGATGCATCAATTAGGTTATCAGGCTGTCCATTTGGGTTCAAATGAGAGTCAGAAATCACCTGCCATGCATCAGCATGTTCAGGATCTAGTTTTACTGCTTTGTATGCTTGATTCAAAGCCTCTTCTCTGTTACCATTATCAAGAGCTTCTATCGCATCAAGGTAGTGATCTTCAGCACTCATGTACCTAGGCTCGTGAGTGAATTACTTAATCATCTCTATGTCTTCTTAATGGACGGGTATCAAGGGGTTGTGGTCCTCTGTTGTGAGCATGACCTGATGATTTGCCTCTAGCACGACGGAATTTGCGAACGGTTGGGTCTCGCTCTGTGCGGCCACCTCCGTCTCGTCTTGGTCCACGGTCTCTGTCGCTTCCACGACTATCTCTACTTGGCCCACGCTCTCTTCGTGCGCCTCCATCCCTACTCGAACGGTCATCTCTGCGTGGTCCTCGTTCTCTTCGTGGCCCGCTACCTCTGTCTCTTCCCCGACTATCTCTACTCGAACGGTCATCTCTGCGTGGTCCACGGTCTCTACCGTTACCTCGATCATCTCTTCGTGGTCCACGGTCTCTGTTGTTTCCTCCACCACCTGGCTTAGGTTCTCCACACCGATTACATTCAGTTCTAAACGAAAAATTAACGTTATTACACTTTTTACATTCCCAATCATTGTCAGTAAACGTCTTTCGCTCTGATCTGTTGTTATTTCTATCTCGAGAGTCTCGTCTTTGACGGTCATCTCTCCTTGGCGGGCGAGAGTCGTAGCGAGAGTTTCTTCTGTCACCGGAGTCTCCACCACCGGGCTTTGGAGCGCCACATCTGTTACACTCTACTCTTCTAGCAAAGTTGGAATTGTTGCATTTTGGACAATCCCAATCATTGTCTCCGTGAGAATCTCTGCGGTCATTTCCCCTGTGACGGTTATCCCTATCATTGCCACGTCGATTGTCTCTGCCGAAGTCTCTGTGATTATCTCGTCGAGAATCTCTTCTGTCATCTCTTCTCTCGCCTCTGTCATCACTACGGCGCCGGTCATTCCGGTCACTACGAGATCTATCAAATCTATCCTCTCGCTCTACTTTGGGCCGTATTTTGACATCAATGCCGATGAATTGGCTAGCATCCATTTTACGGTCCAGATGGGCAATATGGGCGATAGGGGATTCAGTGCCGCCTAAAACTGCGTCAATCTTACCAATGTAGGTTCCATCATCAGAACTAACAATTATTGAACCGAGTGCTGGTGAAGAACCAGTAAATGAGGCGAGTAAACCACCTTCGTGGCTGTGTGAATCAATTGAACCAATGAACATAATAAGACATCCTTTGTAAAATCAAAGATCCTGCTTTCTTCTGGCAAATGCAGCTCCGAGAAGAGTGACGCTTAATGTTGCTAGTAGCGATACACTTGGTAGCGCACTACTGTCGTCTCCGCTATCACTGTCGCTGGTAGATTCGTCATTAGAATCATCAACAGCATTAGGGTCTGCTACATTTATCTCTAGGGTAGTGGTTACGGATGATTCATCTGT
>JAQXFJ010000352.1 GCA_029250385.1 Candidatus Poseidoniaceae archaeon
CCATCACCATCATCATCTTGGTCTTCGAATAAATCAGTAGTTTCCCCATCCGGGCAATTGATGTTATCTGGGGACCCGTCATTATCAGTATCTTGCCAGGCACACGGATCTTTAGGCCACTTGTCACGGATGTCAATAAACCCATCATTATCATCATCATCATCGTAAACATCAGGGCCACAAGAACGGCTGTTGGCAAGGTCAAACCAATTGCTTTCATCACATGATGAAATTAAATCTTGGTCTGAATCAAGTAATTTCACATTCAAGGAGAATAATTGTTCGGACCAAGCCCCTAACGTATCTGTTACTTTGACTTGGAGTATGTGATCTCCTGGGGAAGTTATAGTCATTAGATGAGTCGAATTATTGGAAGTAAAACTGTAAATCTGAGCGCCTCCATCATCAAATATTGTCCATGTGTAATTTAATTCCGTGGAGAGATCTAAGTCATCTGTTGCAGAAGTAATTGAGGAAAATTCAGTCTGTTGCATGATTATGCTGGTTGAATTAGGCGAGATTATGGTAACTTGTGGGGGATTATTAGTTGACAATTCAAAATTTATTGTTGGGGATAGTTCCTCAAGCGTATTCACCTCTAGAGTTTGGATTGGATGACCTATTGAGGCTGCTTCAACTATTAGTGAAACTAGTGATTTTTCACTACCTGATGCGTCGGCGGTAAATGTCAAAATATTGATTGATGGGGATTGGCCACTTACCAATGAAGTGATTTTGGAGCCATCGGAATAGTGAGATACTACAGAATAATCCCCTGGTTTTACCGTATTATCAAATTGTGAAACAAAGGTAATTGTTTCAAACAATTCAACTATTGCCTCATCCCAAAGTGAGATATTTTGCTTAATCTCAGATACACTATCATACACTTGTAGACTTGTCGCACCGCTAAACTCTATCACCCCAAGTATTGATGTTTGCGATATTGAAAGGGGATAATTTTCTACGGAGATAGCCGTTGAGCAATTGATAATTGAATCTTCAATAGACATCCTAGATACTGCGGAGACGTCATCGGCATGCAGGTCAATTCCGACATTATAGCCGGTAATTTTGATATTTGACAATGCGATATTGTTCGAAAACCTTCCATGATGGCTAATCAATCCAGTTCCAATTCCTTCTCCATGAAGGGTGATATCAGACAATGTGCCTGAGCTGTAATCAAAATCAATTGCTGGGGCACCGGTTAATTCGACGTTGTGGATATTCAGTGCCCGGTTATTTGAACCGGCTATTGCAGGAGATTGGCCAGCTTTGCCAGTAATGTTTTTGACTATGAATTCATCATTGATATAATCTAATTTTAACAAACTTCCAACCCCATCGAAGTTTGTACCAAATAATCCGGTCAATTCCCCGGTCACACCGGTTAACACCAAGCCGTTAGATGAACCACTACCAACCGTAATGTTACTGATAGCAAGGTTTGTTTGTTCCGCCCTAATAGCAGGCCCACCACATCGCTCTAATGTGACATCTACAAGCGTTAAGGTGACCGCAGTTTGATCTGCATCTATACAACCGCTACCTGCATCACTAAGTTGCGAATTGACTAGGCTAAAAGATGCATTCGAGGTTGATGAAAAACTAATCAATGGGTCTGTTGAAAGTGAACGAGCAAACACAACGTCTTGGCCAATAAAGGACCCAGATTCGAATATTGAAAGTGCAGGAGATGCTTCAAAAACATTTGTGCTGGCTAAATCTATCACGGAAAATTCTGAATCTCCAAGAATAAAGCCAGCCCAACGATCGCCTAAACCCGTAGATGATATTGTCGCTTGATTGACTCTTAGCACTCCATCCACGGTAATGCTAACGCCATCTGCCGCCCTTAACACAACACCACTAGAAATGGTTAATGAACGACCTAACGGAACAATCAAGTTACTATCAAGGTAATATGGACTCCAAACTGAGTCGAGTATAACATTGCCTGAATTAATCTGGTTTACATCGATGTTTGATACAATAAACTGATGAGTTTTTGGCTTACTTGTATCCCAAGAAATAACTTCGTTATAGCTGTTGTAAGACAGTACGACCGTTTCAACTGAACCAGAATAGTCCTGTAGGTTGTCAACTAGGCGGGCAATTGCTTGAATTGTCACTTCTCCAGATTGATCAGTTGAATAAGATACACCTTGATAATCAATTAAAGCATTAGCCAACGGGTTGCCACGATCGATAACAGATATGTGAAGAGCTGAGGTGATATTTAGTGAGGAAGAAGCTGGAATTATCGCTTGACCGTTAATCTCGCCGTTATTGATTAGTAAGTGGCAGTTTGAAGATAACGCTAAATCTAATTTAAGGATTAGGTTATCGACATTCATATCCCCATTACATGACCAAGAAACATTGGCCTTGATAGTAGTTGAGAATTGGCTATCATAAGCCGATATGTATCCCGAATCAGCAATAGAAATTGTATCAGAAGTAATTATTGCATTTGTTCCGATTATACTAGCATTGTCTGTTATTGAGATTGTTGTACCGGTTTGCATAATAAGCTCAGTATTTTCAATTATCAGTACCGCGTTATCTTCTAAAATTAAGTTACCAGTAAGTTCTTGCAGTCCGGTATTAGATTGTATAGTAATTGAGCTGTTTGATGAAATGACCCAATCTCCCGATGGAATTACGGGGACCTGAATAGATTGGCCTTCTGTACCTCCATTCAATAATTTACTAACTCCGGTTCCATAAATGCTAGCAGTTACTACAGAACCGTCAGAGAATAAAGGAACTGAAACTTCGCCATTTTCATCACTCTCCATTTGAAATGTGTTTACAGTAACTTTCGCCTGAATAGGATTACCTGACATATCAGTAATTTCTATCGTTGTCGGTAAAAATTCTTTGTTGATGGCCGTGGTAATTGCTAAATTAGCCATTGAGCCGAAATAAAGCGCTCCTTGTCCAGAAGCGTCGCTGGAAGCCGGATTGGAATTTACTACCGACAAATCGAGTACGTATGCTGCAGAAAACTCCTCAACCTCTAACGGCATATCATGTAATTCGGCGACCCAATGGTAAATTGTGGATTGGGAATCCTGGCCCATTAGCAGCCCTTTACTTTGGAATTTTGTCTCTAGTTGGTTTACCACCAAGTCTCCTTTGACTAATTCAACCCCATGACTTTGACCGCCTATGGCCGCAATATGTTGTGCAGATAGAACGCTTTCTTGAACTAATATTCCTGTTGAAAAGTTATCTGCTTGAAGATTCAATGCAGTTATTGTAGCGTACCATGCCTTACAACCGATAGAATTGTAATCGCCTGAATCATAAGACTTGGAAGTGGTTAAATTCTCCCAATCATGAATGCCTCCGATAATATCAGTAGCAATTGATTGACGACTTGTCGTTGAAGAAAACACATTGCCGATAATTTCAGTATTCGTATCTCTGGTTATTATTCCCGCTTCCTGTGATGAAAAGGAAGAATTATTGATGGTTAAGTGTCCTTGTTGTGAAGAACGTAATGCATATTGTTGCCCATACACTGAAGAAGAGATAACATGGTGATTGCCTAGGCCAGTTAACAAAACACCATACTTAGCATCCGTTATTGAAAGGCCCTCAATACTGCAGTTACCGTCACAGTCTTGTTCGATTACCGGGAGGTTTATCTCCACCCTTCCGCTAAAATTAACATTACTGATTCGAGCCTCAGTGGCGCTGTTTGATTTTAGCAATTGGTTGCCATCTGCTTGCACATCATCGAGGTTAAAGTCATCAGCATTAGATAAATCAGCAAGTAATGAAATGTCATTCGCCCGAATTCCACTAGCTTGGAACCTAACACCCGAATTTGTTGCCAATCCTACTGAAACTGCTGACATGGTTAGGTTATTGGCCGATAAATCCCCTACAGTAGCAGTTACGGCCACACCAACATTAGAGAATGTACTATCTTCAATAATGGCAGATCCTGTTGATTTGATGCCAATTGCTGAATTATTGATGACTCCCATCTTGAGGGTTATTGTACCGCTATTCAATACCGCTTCGTTATCGATTGCTTCGGTGCTAAATTGATTGATTTGACCTACTCCAGCATTTCTGATTCCGATATATGAGTCTGCAACTGTGAGGTTTTCAATTATCAAGAAACCATCAGACCTGATACCTGCATTTGTATTCTCAATAATTACGTCTTCAAGATTGACTGAACCTGTCGCAGTTACGACAAGTCCCTGCCAAAGACCGGCTCCGTGGGAGCTTGGTGATTGAGGTGTTGCGCCAGAGAAGAAATGCGCGCCTTGTGCCTCTAAAGAGCCTGCAACCTCTATTTTATAGCCATCCCCAGCATCTATGGTGACTCCAGGTAAAATAGTAAGTGATGCGCCCTCAGCAATGGTAATATTGCCGAACAAAATTTTATTTTCATCCCAAATAATGTCATTTGAAATCACAGTGTCAGAAGATGATACCGTTAATGGTACTATTGAAATTAGTAGTAATACGACAATAGTGGAAGGTACCAAGGCCTTTTGCCGCATATTACCGCCTTTGTTGC
>JAQXFJ010000356.1 GCA_029250385.1 Candidatus Poseidoniaceae archaeon
CTCTCAACTTCTAATTGTCTTTCATGTCTTCCAAGTTCAGACCATATGTGTTTGAACTCTTGCGACCCGTACCGGTAATCTAGTGGACAGAATGCCATGGTGAGGGCTCTTGGACAACATCCTATAACATTTCGATTAAAATTTTGATTAGATTATCTCCGAAAACACCAGAACAACCGCTAAAAGTTATCCAATTGCAATAACTTGCCAAAATGTTGAAACCCTTGTTGATTAATTTAGCCTTAATGTCCGATAAGTCTGTCAATGTGGAGAGTAGAACATCCTCTCAAGATAAAAGATGGACAATAATGGCTGCATTATTGGGTACTAATACAGCAGTAATGTTGTTTCAAGGAATAGAACAAGAGTCAAATCCAAAATTTATTCGAGAAATTGCTTTAGCGATAATCGCTGCCACTTTACCATTTCAAGGGATATATTTCCTTATCTATACATTTTTGATGGAAAATGCTGGCAAACTTAGCGAGGAAATGAAAGATCGATTAAACCGAGCTTCAGCTGTTTGTCAATTAGTTGCTTACATATCACTGGTTGGTGTCTGTATGATGTGGTATAATATCTCTAATTATGTTGGAGTATTTTTCATAATTTCATCATTGCTGGCAATAATTTTCATTAGAATTGCCATGAATCCCGCTAGCATTGAAGCGTCAAGAAAAATTGAATTAACTGAGTAATTTCAACGCTAATCCGGTAATCGTTGCTACAATAAGCAACAAGATCATCATAGTTAATGGTCCATATTGATTCTTATCATCCATGGCAGTTCCAAGGAATCCATCTCGAGTTATTGCGTGTCGCAGACTATCAGCCTCTGCATATTCTCCTTGAGGTTTACGAGGAATTCTTTCTCCCTTCTTAACCACATAACTAACTTCCTTTTTGGCCACTTTCTCGTCCTCAGGCATAGATGATGGTCGAGGGGGTAGGTCAATAGTATTTCCATCATTTAGCCAAAATAGTCATTCACTTTAGGCAACACACCCTAGTACATGCGATGGGATGCTCGTCACTCAGGTAATAGAATTCATTTAGCAATCGAGGGTAGTTGTGGTGGCACATCAATTGGCCTACATATGGCTGCAGATGAGATAAATAACGGAAATAGAGTACTTTGGGTAGGTCTTGAAATGCCAAACCCTAAACGTTTTCCGCAATTATTCGCACACCTATCACCAGTTGCATCCTCAAAATTTCATGCTTTGATGATGTCTGGGGCCCTGGACAAGGCAGTTGATGCAGTAATTTCTGCTGCTAATAATTTACCATCAGTTTCGTTAATAATTTTGGATGATTGGTGTGAAAATAGTGGGAAAATTAGTAAAAAAGAACTTGGTGAAATACAGCGTTGTTCAGATAATGTCAGCAAAGAAATAAAGATAATTTTGATTAGTAAAGGCACAGTTGACGCTAGTGGTAAAAGAATTGGCGCCATTTTTGCTAGAAGTGAAAATTATTTCCAAGAGAATGATTTTGAAATCTGGACTTTGGCTAAAACTCAAGATGGTCACAACAGATACCTATCTATTGATGAAAAAGTGACTAAATTGCGGATTGTGGACGAAGGAATGGAATTAGTTGTTTAATCATCCATTTCGCCTAATAATTCAGCCATTTCTTCTAATGCATCATCATCAGGCTCCTCAAATGCAGTAGGATTTTTAGCAGCACCGCCCATCTCATCTGAGCCTGCAACTTTAGGAGCGTTTTCCACTACCGATGACTTGCGATTGTGTCTTGCCTGATTTACTATAAAGTAAACCATGACAAAAAATGAAATAATGAATATAAAGTAAGCAATATTCTTGGTAGTTGATTCATCAACCATGCCACCACTAAGAGGGTTCGATTATTGTACCTTGCGCTGATGATAAATGATAATCCTTAATTCCAATCTAACGGCTTAGCCAAATGTCTTCTAGCATCATTTGGTGGTTGAACCCAGTTGTCAAATGGAGGTATCCGTTCAATTTCCAACCACAGTATTTGTGAGGTTCTACGACATTTCGGGCACCTTACTGGCTGATTTTTCCCCATTGATTTCATAGTTACTTGGCAATCATCGCATAATGGGCGTTGGCGATTAGATTTGGCCTTGAGAATACGTAATTTTTCTAGATGAACAGATTCGTCAATCGCTTTTAGTCCGTTAAATTCAATTAAATCACCTTCTTGTAACCACTGAGATAGAAGTTTAACTTCTCCAGATTCACCAAATGCTAGTAATTTCCCTTGATGTTGGGTTTCAATCACAACTGTGCCTCTTTTCAGAATATTAATCTTAGTAACAAGACCAGTCTTATTTTCACTTAAGTGATCATCAGTTGCTTGGTTAGTCTTGAAAATCATGTAACCTTCGGCTTGTTCAGTTTTGGTAGCAGAAAGTAAAATGCCACAGTTTTTTTCTGCTGCAGAATGCGTTTTCGCTCTTAATCCAAATAAAACAGGACAGTTACCCCGAGGAGCGATTAAAATATTTTTTGACCGCATATCTCTAGACATAAATGTCTCAGGGTCACTGTCGACAATCTCTAGAGCTGCAATATCAATATCTCGCCTTTTTGAATTGACAATGCATTTGTTTGCACGCCATGATATTGCTTCAAATGTATGATTAACTCCAGGCCAAATTACTGCCGCAGAAGCACCAATCACCCCATGTCCACCCCAAGAGAAATCTGGCTTTGGCACTTCATCTATTGTTACTTCTCTAGTTACCGCAGACCAATAAAAATCATCTTGCGGCTGGGTGTGATACCATACCATACCAGGGTCTGCCGGATACTGTTTTCTTTCATAGTCTTGCGAAATTGATATTTGGTCCTTAAGTGGCAGTATGTTTTCATTCCACCAGTTGTTCAAAAATGAGATTAATTCATCGTCATTACCTTCGGTTAAAATTTCAATTGCTACTGCGGCATTCCCGCGAGTTCTTTGTGCTGCAAATGGCCATAATCTGACCAGTCGCGGGTTTTGATAGGCGTACTTTGTTGGTAAATCACAAATCAATTGATACAATGTATGTGTTGTGCAACCACCGTTGATGTGGTCTGTATCATCAATCCCTAGCCAACCCATGTTATCACCTTACAGGTTGGAAAACATCTCCAGAGTCCAATGGGTTTAGCAATCTGTCTTTTACTTCAACAATTCCAATATCTGCTCTCACTTTGAATAGCCTGGTCCCAAAACCCCAACCTGCTCCTAAGTCACTTTTCCTATCGCCAACCATAACATCAAGAGTGTTAACTGGTTTTGGCTTATCTTTCCACCAATTTATGTTTGTGGCTTCCTTGGGAATGGGTACGTTTTTGTTCAATGTTAATGGTAATACGAGATTACCACGTAAGATTTGGTCACCTAGATACAACATTCCGGGCATTGGTTTACGGCATGAGCAACGGTCAAATTGCCGATGTGGGCAGGTTACAATTAGATCGACAAATGCATCGCAATCAATTGATAGCAAAATTCTACATAACTCATTATGAATTTCATGGAGCCTATCTTCATCCCATAGTTCTCTGAATATAGCTGACTGGTTGGTGACTATACATATTTTGAAACCTAATCTTTTGAGGTCGCCAATTGTTTCTGCTGCCCCGTCTAAAAGAATTAATTCCTCTGGATTGTTGATATAATTAGGGCTACCAATGTTGAGTACACCATCTCTATCGACAAATGCGATAGCTCCGTTTGGCTCTACACCTTCTGGCCACTTGTTGGGATATACCTCCACTACCGCCCCCAACATGTCTACCCCTGGGTAATTATGTTGATGTTATTTTGCATTCAATGCAAGTTTTCAAATCGACTGAGTCAGTGGGCCCATCATGGAGGCTCAATCATTAGTGGCACTGATTGGAGCAATTGGCTTGGTCTCCCTAGCACTCTCATGGCACCTTAGAGGCGGTAATTCAGTAAGACTGGCGCAATTAGGATGGATATTTGTTGGTATCTATTTCTTCTTTGGTGCATGGAAGTACCAAGAAAAAGGCGATCTATTACTGACAATGATGAGTTTGATTGCTTTGCCTTTAACTATCGGATTAGCCTACTGGGAGTCTAATACAACTGATAAAAAGTCTAGAAGTGCCCTAAATTGGGCTAGAGGTGCAATGGCTTATGCTGGTGGGCCTTATTTGTTAATTTCACACATTCCTTGGTTGAATGTTTTAGCAATTTGGTTTGTTGCATCTCAAGTCTCGCTATTCTATCGATTATCAGGAACGGGCGATATCGAACTTGGTGAAACATGGGTTGAAACTACCTCTGGAAAGGTTACTTGGGATGAATGGGATGGGAATCGATGGTTTAGTGCTGAAACTATTGGTGAGTTTCCATTTCAGACTGAACTTGTCATGGCAGATGGTTCATTTATTGGAATAAATTTCGTACTAGCCTGCACTGCTTTACAATCGATGGTTATATTCATTGGAGCAATTTCTGTTTTGGACCTTGGTTGGAAACGCCGGGTTCGTGCAATCTTGTTTACTATTCCAGTAATTCACATTTTGAATGTGTTTAGAAATGTAGGTCTAATTTGGATGCACCAAACATACACTGCATGGTCATTTTATGGAATGAACGTATTTGAATTTGGGCATAATTATGCATCAAGATTCGTATCACTATTCGCCATGTTTTTTATGGCTTTGATTATGTTTGAGATTTTACCAGAACTACATCGGCACATAGTCAGACTTCTAAAACCACTAGGCATAATGCAGCCAAATCAGAACAAACCTAATTCCTAGACCATGGTTGGGTTGAATCTTTTCTTTGCCACTTGTTGCCAGTCCCTATTGGATACTCTAATACTTCCATGCCATTTGAATCAATCATTCCTAACAATTGGTTTGGCGGTGCTGATGGTTCAGAAATTAATTGTTCGAATAAATTTTCTTCGACAACAATGCTTTGTTGAGTTTCTATTAACTTATTATCGGGTTGACTAATTGGAGCATAATCTAGGTTTGGCTTGGGCAACTCTGGAGTTTCCTTGAATATCTCTTGGTTATTATTCTCCATTTCCATCATTCGATCAGACATGTCAAATTGTTGCTCAGAATCCCAAGTAATTGCATTATCTTTATTGCGTGAATTTCTTGATACTAAGACTAGCATTGCTAGCAAACCAATAGCCATAATCGCTCCAGCAGAATAAATCAAATCATTGGCAACACTAGGTGCTAAATCGGCATTATCTCCTACACCATCACCGTCAGAATCTTTCGATTCATCTGGGTCATTAGGGAACAAGTCATCAACATCTGGAACTCCATCACCATCACCATCAAAGGCATCGAAGGTTGTTGAACACAAGAGTGCCAGAATTTCTATTTCTGATTGGGAAACACGTAAGTTAGAGTCGGTATCTGTT
>JAQXFJ010000001.1 GCA_029250385.1 Candidatus Poseidoniaceae archaeon
GCGCATCATGGGTTATGCCTGACGGGACTATCGTTGCTCAAGCAATAGAATTATTCAACGAGCAAGAATTGAGCGGTATTTCTGGACAAGAGGGTGACCAGTTACTATTTTTCATCGAAATTGCACCACTTACTAGCACTCTAATGATTGATGCATATATTGAATCTGAGGACTTCTTTTGGAATGAAGAAGAAAAATTCGATGCTTACTTTGGCAATGGATATATCCCAAATTCTTGGAACCATGATAGTCAAGCAACCATGGAATGGGGATTTATGTTCGAACAATGGTCTTGGCCCGATGAAGGAATAATTTGGATGGTTATAGTGCCAAAAGAGGATCTTGAAAATTTAGTTATCTATTCTTACATGGAAGTTGCCGACCCTCCCCCAGAACTTGATGAAATGACTGAACTGATTAACGGCATCCCGGTCACTGACCAAACTATTGAAGGTGGTAGAGGAACTCCTCAAGAAGAACGCATATTGTATTATTATGTTGATGTTACAGAAAATTTGTCTACACTAACTATCAAGACCTACAACGGTAACGGCAATGTAGATTTAGCAATATCTTGGGGAACTGTCCCTGACCCGTTTGGAGTTTTCTTTGGATTTGAAGATTCATTTTTTGAAGGTGAAGAAATGGGCATGGAAGCGCAAAAGTCTGCGTGGGATAGCGGACCTGGCAATGATCATCTAGTAACATTGTATGATTTAGAACCAGGCATATATTATGTTGCAGCATATACATTTGGCAGAGCAAATGACTTCACTATAGCAGCGAGCATGACTTATGAACCTGAGAATATTGAACCAGAGGATGCCATTGAACTGACACCTGGAATCCCATACGGTCCGCTAAGTGGATATGATGGATTACTGCAATATTTCAAAATAAATGTCCCTCAAGGCACAGAACGTATTGAAGTGGACCTTAATCCCGGGTTTGGTGAAGCCTCATTATTCATGAAACTGGCCGAAGCACCAACTTTTTCAGATTTCACCCACAACAGCAACAGTCCAGGAGCTGGTGATAAGATCGGGTTTAATGACCCAACACCAGGAATGTGGTACATTCTGTTAGAGACTGGTATGGTCTTTGGCGAGGTGAAAATAACCGCTTCATTTGAAGACAGATATGTTTGGCAATACGACGGAACGCCAATACAATTATTCAACGGAGACGAAGTTTCAGGCATTGAAGCACCCGCTGGTGAGTCACTGAATTTCTTTGTAGATTTAGAAAAGCCTGGCGATTACTTATCCATTTCAACATATGGTGGCAGTGGAAATTTACAATTAGAAGCCATTGGTAACGTAATCGATTTTGGATTTGATGACTTCTTTGATTTCTTTGAGGACGGTTTTGGTGAATCAGGTAGACAGAGACCTGGCGCCGACCCCGTAGCAGAACAAGTTTCTGTAACTTCAAATGGAGATGGTACAGAACAACAAATTTTTGTTAATTTGCCGGCTAATGGCCGATTTGAAATTACGCTAAAGGCGTTGGAAGATATCAGTGAAGTGAGTATAATTGCGTCATGGGTTTACTCGGAATTTATCGATCCTATAGAAGAACCAAAAGAACCGGTGGTAACCGAGGATTGTCGAGATGTAGCAACTAAGGAAATGACGAGTAAAGATATCGATGGAGATGGTCTGCTGAGTGAAGCTGAAGCGAAAACAGTTGTGATAAATGGTCAATCATTACAATTTTCTGAACTAGATTTAAATCAAGATACGGAGGTAGAATTTGCCGAAGTTTTACAAATATCTTGTAATTGTGATAATGAAATCGAGTTGGTTTTTAATCAGTTGTCACCAGATAATAGAGAAGTAAGTATCGAAATATTATCATCTCAAGTTTATGAAAATAAATTTAACTTCTTTGAAACAGATACCGACTCTAACTTACGTATTTCCCAATCAGAAATAGAAATTTTAGCACTCTTGTGTTCAACGACCTTCGATGCCTTTGATGGTGATGGTGATGGAGTTCCAGATGTTGATGACTTGTTCCCTAATGACCCAGATGAATCCAAAGATTCTGA
>JAQXFJ010000032.1 GCA_029250385.1 Candidatus Poseidoniaceae archaeon
AACTAAAAATGCAGATGTCATTGAGTATTGTGTCAGTAAAACCTTTGGTTCATTTCAAGAATACGAAAGGAAAATAGTTGAAATTCTCACATTAAACAGTAATTTGAATACAGAAATAAGCATATCCATGTTAAGTGATTTGATTGATAAGCATGTGTCTAAAGGAGAGCAAAGTAGCTTGACAGATAGAGTCATTGGCGGACAGAAAATCAGCGATCCTGACTTGATAGATATCATGCATCGACTTTGTGATAGAACATTTGTGAGAGTAGTTTCTAATCGTTCAAATAGTGGAGGAACTTGTTGGTCTTGGAATAAAATCGTTTATGAATATTTGAAAAATATACGATTTGAACACGAACAAATCCAGGAAATTGAAATTTTAGAGGGTTCTGAGGAGGAAGAACTCGGCTCATGCCCAGAATTTTTTAAGCCAATTAAAGAATGGAATAATTCTAATCCTAGCCCAATTAGCATTACAGATTTAGTCAACCCCCTTGAAAAATCTGTTGCCTTAATGGAAAATGAAACAACTTCTCGTATAGACGGTCAAACATATTCATATAATTTATTATCTATTGAGTCTAATTTAGAGAAACAATCAGTTCATTTGGCCCACTTACTCGAAAAAGTAGGTGAATATATGAAACTAGATCCAAGTTTGAAAAGCTTGGAACCACGCAATAAGAAAATAGGTGAAATTATTAATCTCTTGTTGAGATTACTCGGTAAGCAAGCAAGATGTTGGCGAACATTAGCCAGTATTAACAAATCAAAATTTCAACCGCAGATGTCGTTAAAGGTTTCAATTCATCTGTTGAGTAGAATATTGATAAAGTCTCAGACATTCCGTAGTAAAGGTATACTCAGTTCCGAGCAATATCTTAATCTTATGACAAATTTTGCATTAGAGCATATTGTAATTCATGGACTAAATATTGAAATGAATGGTACTGACTTCGAGTTTTCAAGTTCTCAAAGACTTGACTGGCTCGAGGCATCAGCGGAATTTTTCAATCCACAAGAAACAAAATTAGTTGATGGTTTAGAGTTTGCATCTGATGAGTTTGAATTTTTCAAAACTTGGGCCGAGTTGTTTTCAGTGACCAATTTAGAGGACCAAAATATACAACTGGCCAAAGTTGAGAGTTTTGCATTTTGGATTTATCTTAGATTATTTGCTACAGATGGACGATTTGCAGACCAAACAAATATTCAAATTATCAATGAATTAAAGCACAGGGCTAAGATTGTTCGTAGTATTCCAAATATCGATCAATATATACGCGCAGTTCAGTTCGGGAGAGACCGCGTATTGTGGGATTCAAATGATTACCTTGATGCAATTCTAAATTTTAAATCGCCAGCAACCAATGGAACATTGATTTATACTGAGATGAACTATAATCCAAATAACTCAAGATGGGAGGCCGATTTGGATAGAAAAGGATGGAAAATAGTAATTTTGGAGACTGATCAAAATCATGATCAACGTTATTATCAAAAAGTTATTATTGAACAACAAGAAATACATCGAACAAATAAAAGAATAACTTGCTCTTTTTACTTAGATGATTATGGTAATGCGATGACTGAACAGGAGAGTAGTATGCGATTAA
>JAQXFJ010000034.1 GCA_029250385.1 Candidatus Poseidoniaceae archaeon
TTTAGCGAAGGACTTAACCACCAAGTAACCCCATCTGAGTCAATTAATCTTGATTATCAAGTAATAAATACAGGTAATGCAATCGACGATTTAGTAGTAAAGCCGATCTTTGAAGTCACATACTTTGGGCAGGACAGCAGTGTCTGGCAGGCTGAAGAAATGATTTTTTCCGATATTGAAGTAAATGAGAGCGTAAGTATGCAATTGCAGTTTGCCACCCCAGTAGATGCCTGGGCAGGGACTATTGCTGATTTAACGCTACAATTATTTTCTGACGACTTATTAGTTGATAATATCACATTAACATTTAACGTTGTCCAAGTTTCAGGTTGGAAACTAAACATATCAGACACCAATTTGATAATTAATCCTGACGGGCAAAATCTAACACTGAATGTTGAACATTTGGGCAACCTTGCTAGACAGCCATGGTACACCAAGGCTGGTGACGGTTGGAACATAACAGTCCCACAAAATGGCGTGGAAGTTGGTCCTTATGGCACATCAACCGTCACTATTTTTGTCAACCCGCCAGAAAATGCTGGAGCAGGGGAAGTAGGGGTATTACGACTAAGAGTTTCTGATGGAGACGGTTCAGGTCAAACTATACAAGAAGTACCTGTCAGAGTCGGAACATCTCCAAGTATTGAATTACATTCAAATGGATTTTGGGCGGTTAACCAATCTGATAACGGAATGCCAACTGCCTGGTTGGTAAACTCTGGCAATGATATTGCAGTTGTGCAAATATCAGTATCAGGTATTCCAAGTCAGTGGTCAATTAATCACCCGCAAAGTATGGTCATATCTCCAGGTCAAGTTATGGGAATTCCAATCAGTTTAGCACCTGATAATAATTGGGATAAATCACCTGTTGCTGCTACAATAGAGATACTACATCCAATACTTGGTATGCAAACTATGACCGTTTCAGTAGAAGATTCTAGTTTTGTATTTCAATCTACACCGGTAATCTCCGGAGTTAGCGGCGATACAAGGCAAATTAGCGTCTCAGACACAAACATATCACTTGACTCGCTAGTAACAATATCTAATCAAAATTTAGTAGTTACACTCTCTAATAATAAACAAAATATTTCACTTATTAATGACAATAGTGGTCAAGAATACCATATTCATTCTGCAGGATATCAATTACCACAATTTTCAGCTTCATGTTCTTTTGACTCTAGTTCTTTGGAACAATTAGGTATGGCAACACTATCAACCAAGGTCGCTTCTTGTAACCTAGCTGCCACCCAGAATGAAATATTTAGTGGGTCTGTGATACTAATTACCAGCATGGGTGAATATGTCGAATTAGATGAATCACTATTTTCCATATCTGCTAACACCACAGAATCTTTTGCAATCAACACCAGTAACTGGAAACCAGAGGCAGGCGAATTAACTCTAACCCTGTTGATTATCGATTCTTATGGGCGCCATATCCAGTCCACAACCAAAGATGTAGTTGCTAGGAGTAACGGATGGAACATAGGAATTTCTGAACTTAGCGCAAATGGTGACATTAGAATTTCAATTGCTAGAGATTCTTATCAGAGATTGGTTGGTATAACTTGCTTACTTACCGTTGAATCACCAGGTAGTAGTTGGGAAGGTGAAACTCAAGTAATTGATATTGGAGGTATAGATTATGCACCTATTATCAAGATTGATGACCCTCGTGTTTTGGATAAAGATGACTTGATAAAGGCAGAGTTAAGATGTAGTATTCCTTATGATATAGACGATAACCCAGAGGATGATACTGCCCAAGCATTTTTCCAACCAGCCAAGACCAGTGCGTTGGAGGATTCGGACTTGATCTTTGGAATACTAACAACAGTTGCTGTACTATCACTGGCATATTTTGTTGGATTACTAAATAATAAAAATTCTAACAAGCCAAAACCAACTAAACAAGAAACAACTAGACAAACTACTGCTAATCAAGAAACTGAGAAAGTAGTAGAAGTAACAGAAACCGTTAATGAAATAGATGATTTCAGTCTAGAACTTGAACAGGAAAGTGATGTCAATGCACCTATCGACATTGATGAGGCACCACCGGTGGGACCAACAATTGAACAAGAAGATGATAACACAGCATCTGGTAGACTTGCATCGATTAGAGATGAAATTTCGTCAGATGACAAACCAAAGGATACTAGACCATTAGGAGACAGAATGGCTGATTTCTTCAATGATTAATTGCAAGGTATTAATTTAGTCGGAGCATTCCGCAAGCCATGGACCTAGACCAAGCCCATGACTCCACAACAGCATTCTATACTTTACATTCATGTGATGGCGACTTAGCAGGGGAATTGACTGCTATTTTATCAGATGATTCACCGTCAAAAGAAGGGAATTGGCAACAATTATTACAACATCGCACATCAATACGCAATCGGTTGGTAGATCAAGGCCTAGTTGAACCGTTATCATTAGAAAAAATGACTTGGGATGATTCCATGTTATTGTTTACTTGTTCAATTCATCTGGACGAAGAAGGTAAACCTATGACCGTAGGAGATAATTTGACAAGGGAACGATTTGGTAGATTCCCATATGGAAATGGATCACTTATCAGTTATGTATTGGAGTTTCTAAGACCTAATAATCGAGTAAAAAACTCTAATGAAGGATATAATAAAACCTTGAATTTACTAAACAAGTTAAATTCATTTAATACACTGG
>JAQXFJ010000035.1 GCA_029250385.1 Candidatus Poseidoniaceae archaeon
TCCTAGCATTGCTGATTTTCGACTCCACATGATTAACACCTAAATGAATAATCAAACAGTTGGAACTGGTACTTCTCTCAGAATTGTTTGAATAACTTCTCCAGATTCCAATCCTTTAATTTGGTGTTCTGGTTTGAGGATTATTCTGTGAGCAAGAGCAAGTTCTGCGATTGCCTTAACATCATCTGGTGTTACGAAATCTCTACCCCTAAGGGCTGCTGCTGCTCTTGATGTCTTCAATAATGCTTGAGAACCACGAGGAGATGCGCCGACAAGTACTCTAGGATCTTCTCTAGTTCTTGCGACTACTTCGACCATGTACATTCTAAGTGCTGGATCAACATATACGTCTTCACAAGCTTGTTGCATAGCAATAACTCTTTGTGGGTCAGTAATGACATCGACATCTACTGCATCTTTTCCACGTGCAATACGTCGGGAAAGAATCTCGTCTTCATCTGCCCTGTCAGGGTATCCGACAGACATCTTGAACATAAATCGGTCAAGTTGTGCTTCTGGTAATGGATATGTTCCTTCTTGCTCAACGGGGTTTTGTGTAGCCATAACAATAAATGGTGCTGGCAGTTTGTGAGTAACAGTACCAATTGTAACTTGCTTTTCTTGCATAGCTTCAAGCAAAGCTGCTTGAGTCTTTGGTGGTGCACGGTTAATCTCGTCGGCTAGTAGTAGATTACAGAATAACGGACCTGGCTTGAAGGTAAATTCTCCCTTTTTAGCGTCGTAAATGTTAGTTCCTGTAATATCTGCTGGAAGCAAGTCAGGAGTGAATTGGACACGCTTGAAGTCACAACCCAGTGCATCTGCAAAGGTATTGGTCATCAGTGTCTTAGCCAAACCTGGGTAATCCTCGAATAACAGGTTACCGTTTGAGAGAATGTTAACCAACACGTTATCAATAACGTGAGCTTTACCAATAATTACTTTCTGTACTTCGGCACTGATTGCTTGGGCAATCGCGCCAACGGCAGTAAGTCTCTCTCTAACTTCTGGGGTACTTTGGTGCTTCGGCTGGGCCGGAGCGGCTGGCGCTACTGGGGCTGCTGGTGCAGGTGCTGCTGGCATTGGTGGTGCCGCTGGCGCTGGTGCTGCCGGCATTGGTGGTGCTGGCATAGGCGCTGCTGGTGCAGGCTGCGGTGGCATCCCTGGCTGCGCTCGCGCGGGCTGGGGTGGGGGGGCTGGTTGCATGTCTTTTTCCTCCTAATTTCAATTACCCCAACGACGTATTTGCGGGATAACTTCCCGTAATTCTTCGTTGGAGTAGGAACGGTTAGAACTTATCAGTTCTACAAGTCGCGGGTCTCTAACCATATACATGATTTCCGCAGGTGTTTTGCGAGCGAACTCATCTCTTGTGAGGTCGTTAAATTGTCTAACTTTAGACAGGAATGCATCCCTAACTCGCGTTTGATATTGGGCTGAATCAATTTTAGTTGGACGTTCTCTAAATCGGGTTAAGTCAAATACATGACGCCAATTTTCCTTCTCGGGAACTACCATGATAGCAATTGCTAACAAGGCAAATAGATTTAATATAATCAACCATTTCAAAACATTATCACTTGTCAATAGTACAACAGCGCCGATTGCCTCAGTAAATGGTGAGGAAAGCGCACTTGAGACGTGACGGCTTTCATCAAAGACCAAATTAAATTCACCTGGGTCTCGAGTGACTTGAGTGGTAATTTCTTCATTATCAAATTCCATCATGTCGTAAAATAATGCTTGGAAATACGGACCATTGCCATTCCATTCAACTTCTCCGCCACCAGAGGCAAATAGAGCACTGTCCCAGCAGGCATGTGAATTGTCGAGTTTGTTATTCACATAATAAGGCGAATTACATTGCTGTTTACCAGTTTCTTCTCCAACTATTTGATCCCATAAATGATTAGCCAAAACAGAGTGATCAGATACAAACACGATTGAACCAGTAACATCAACTTCCCCAAAATTATTGTTTGGTTGTTCTTCTAAAACTTCAATCCCGGGGAAATCCATCCTGATTACGAGTCCGGTTTTACCCTCTCCAAGCGTTGGATTGTTCACATTGTCGATATTAGTGTCCTGACGAGCAATAAATGCTGGGGTTGAAGCATGAGCAAGAACCATGACTTCTCTATTATCCTCAACTTCTTCGTCTAGAACTTGAATTGCTGTAGCTCTGTGGAATAGGACTGGCATTCTACAATTTTCTACTTGGGCTGTTCCTAAATCATTTTCAGTACATGGGACATGTTTCTCATCACCCATCTGAGTAACATCCCGATTGATACTTGCTGCCGCCCAAAGTTTTCTTTCGTCTGGATTTAGTGGCTGGCCTGTCTCATCGGTAACTTCGTAAAATTGGAACGGATCTACTACAGGTGCATCGAAATACTTGACGCCAAACTCAGATGCCACTAATTGAGCGTTGGTTGAATTTGAGGCTAGGACTACTTTACCGCCTTTTTCAGTAACAAAATCATAGATAGCAGATGCCTCTGCAGCATCGAATGGCTTCTCAGGAGCTGCAATTACTAACAAGGTTCGATGGGGGTCTCGCCAATCATTTACCAACATTGGAGTTGACATAGTGTTAGCAACAGTATAGCCTACACCATCATCGCCCAAATTATTACGCATCTCAGTGAGTTGTATATTGTAGAATTCTGCATCTTCTTCGTACGGTGAGAATACTGTTGCTTTATTCATGCTAACAATACCGATTAATATTACTGAAAGGAGGACCGAAGCCATTAAACCAACTTTTAGCCATGTTTCTAGGCTAATCTTAGTTTTTGCTTCGACTGACAATACAATCCCTCATTTGCACTATATACTGGCGCAGTAATATTCCTTCGAGATTATCTCCACTCATAATGCTTGCTCCAAAATGAGTGATTTAATCCAATGATTTATACGGAATGGACGACTTTTTTGAGCAGTTACTAATGCTGCAAAATAGGCGGTTGAAGCCCATTTTCTAACATTATTTCCTGTATCGGACCATTAATGCAAATATTATTGTTGAAAATAGTTCAAATGTGGTCAGAAAACTCAATGTATTGGCTTCAGTGAGTTCCCCATCTGTATTGGTTGTTCCTTCTCCTAAATTGGCGTCATTGTTGTCATCTTCCTTAACCTCATTAGAATTAACCTGGATCTCAAACATTGAACTACTTATTTTGCCATTTCCTGCCGACTTAATCGATATTGTCACCTCACACATTCTTTCTGGATGTGATTCCGAAGCAACTATTCTTATTGCGAAATCCTTGGTTGTTGAATTGTCAATTTCGGTATCTTTGATTGCCTCTAATCCTTCAATTGATAGACTGGGGCACGATTTTATTGACGCTGCTGGCATTTTTATGACGTCTTTACCGTTGCCGTTATTGGTTATTGTCAAGCCGTATTCGATAGACGAACCGGCGTACAAAACTTCATCCATTGAGGTGTGATCGATTTCCAAATTATATACCGCAGGGACGGTCATTTCTGCATCAATTTCCTGACTTGACACTGGTTGGTCAAAAGATATCTCTTCAGCGAGTATAACCAGCGTCATTGATTCATCTGGTGAACGTTCAAATGAATATCCTGATACGTCTGAGAATTCTATCTCAAATGTAATATTCTCAGAAGCAGCCACGGTAATTGATTCGTCATAATCAAGGTCAATTGGGATATCCTCAGATTCGTCCCAAGTTATTGTGATTCTTAGATTAAGCTCAGTCATTCGTTGATTCTCAACAAAAAATTCCACCATGTCTAGAATATCGTCATCACCTGATAATTCAAGTTCATGAGTGCCATCCATATTAGTTTCCCAACCTAACTCCCACGATGGGATTTCAACTTGATCTTGAGCAGTTGATATTGGCATCATCATCATCAATAATACCATAACTATGCATGATGATTTCAACCTAGATTTAATCATTCATTCACAACCAATATTTTTCAGCGCCCTTTTTGTTAGTACCCTAACTACTGACCTGCGATAATTAGGAGGAAGTGAGGTATTATTAACAGGTTTTACAGATTTTCTTACCATGGCAGCCAATTCGATTATTGATTCTTTTTTTGACCAACCTTCGGCATTGATAGAATCAACTTGTTCCCTATGTAATTTTGGAATAGATTCCAATGCCGTTGATGCTATTTTGAGACTTTTGTAATCACCTTTTTTCCAGGCAATTGCAATACCGGCTTCTGGAAAGTCCCATGATTCTCTAACTCGTAACTTTTGATAACTACCTGTTAATTCAAATGCATCGCTAGGCAATGTGACTTTTAGAAGAAATTCACCCTGCTTAAGAATGTTCTTTTTCATGCCATCTAATTGGTAAAAATCATGTAGTGGAATTACCCTTTCACCTTCCGGACTTATCAGAGTTATCGTTGCCCCTAAAGCCATGAAGTTAGGAGCAAGGTCTCCTTGATAGGTGGCAACACAAAGTGTATTTTGATTGGGGATTACCCGGCAATCTGCACCTGTACCACAATCGGCTTTGTGACACCAGTCAATCGAACGGCGCCAGTCTTCGCTTTGGTTATACCAAAAACATCGAGTATCTAAGCAAAGGTTGCCACCCACCGTAGCACTTTTTCTAATCAAGGAAGATGCGATCTTGCCTGCAGCTTCAACAATGAGTGGATGCATCCCGTTAACCTCTGTGAGTTGGGACAAAGGAGTCATACAACCAATATCATAGGGGCTAAGTTGCTTTGCTTCAGGAATATTAGCAAGGGAAATTACATGCGGTTTGGGATTTATTCGCCATTTATAATTTGGTAAAACATCAGTTCCACCAGCAACCCAATCAAAGGTTTCCCCATCTGCAATAATGTTAGAAGCAATGGATATCGCTTCTTGAACAGAACCTGGATGATGCAGAGTAAAAGGCGGCATTAGCATCAAGCATCATCTCCCATTTCTCTTTGAGTTTTCTTTAACCATGCTTTACCTGCAAGGCCCAGTTCCGCCAATTGTTCTGGGTCTGGTTCAGTGGCCATCTTCCAGCCATCAACTTGATCTTCTAATGGAATATTAGGGTCAAAGCCAAACAAGACGCCGTTAACATAGTGCGAGGTGTCTTCTGTTCTCTGTCGTGCTTTATCTCTTACTTTGTGTTCAGCAGCACGTAGAACCAGTGGTTCTTGCATTGGACCATATTCTAGTCTTGGTGATGGCAAATCTAAACTATCTTCAAGTTTGAGTGATTTTCTCTTTCTCTCAATGCCTTTGAAAACTACATCCGGCGTTAATGGCAAATCTCTAAAACGCACCCCTATGGCATCGTAAACGGCATTAACAACTGCTGGCAAAATTGGCAACAGTGGCCCTTCACCAGCTTCTTTAGCGCCAAATGGCCCCTCAGGGTCACAAGATTCAATGATTATTGGTTCTACATGAGGCATTTCGTGAATTGAAGGTATTTTATATTCTAGTAAATTGGCATTTTGTAGATGCCCTGTGCGCCCATAAACCATTTTTTCCGACAAGACTTGTCCAAGACCCATGTGACATGAGCCGATGATTTGACCCTTTACCGCCAATGGATTGAGGGCTTTACCACAATCATGAGCCGCCCAAACATTAGTACATTTTACCAAACCAAGTTCGACATCTACATCAACTTCAGCAACATATGAAGAAAAGGAGTAAGCAGGAGCTAATCCCGCAGCAGCCCCTTTGTGAACGCCGCCCATTGGTGGTGAACGATATGCTCCACTAGCAATTAGAGCACCCTTATCCTCTTGGGCCTTGTGCAATGCTTGGAGATAAGATACTCCGATAGATGGGTCATGTTTGTAATAGATTCTACGGTCGTTTAAGACCAATGTATTAGGATGATATCCTAGCATATCCCAAGCAGCGTTTAGAATCTGTTCTCTGATTTCTAAAGCTGCTCTGATTGCAGCATTAGCATTCATGAAGGTTACTCTGCTTGAATATGACCCTAGGTCTACTGGCGAAGTATCGCTCTCATGGCTCTTGACATGAATCATTTCGATAGGTAATGCTAGTACTTCTGCAACCACTTGGGCAACGGCTGTTGTTGAGCCTTGGCCGATATCCGCTGCACCAGTGTGAACTGTGACCCCGCCATCCATGTCGACTTGAATGTGAACTGTTGCATGAGGAAATCTGTTTGGATCCCAATGAATGGGCAGACCAGAACCAGATATGAAGAATCCACAACCAACACCAATACCTTTGCCTAATGGCAATTTGCGGAATTTATTATCCCAATCGGAACCTTCTCGAACTTTTTCTAGAGCCTCTCTCATACCATTAGAAGTGATTCTGAATCCAGTTATGGTTCTGCTATGAGGTGGTAGTAAGTTCGCCAAGCGTAAGTCAATAGGGTCAACTTGCATTTGTTCTGCCATCTCATCTAGGCCAACTTCAACTGCACACCGCGTGTTGACAGCACCGTGGC
>JAQXFJ010000057.1 GCA_029250385.1 Candidatus Poseidoniaceae archaeon
AAACCAAACCACTGACCAATAAAGCCCATGTTGTTGGTCACGATTGGGGAGCAGCAGTTGCCTGGCAAGTAGCGATGCGTTATCCCGAATTTATCAATCAACTCGCCATCTTTAACGTCCCTCATCCCAGAGCGTTTCAAAGAGGGATACGGCGACCAAGTCAACTAATCAAAAGCTGGTATATGTTTTTCTTTCAAATACCGCTCTTTCCCGAATTATTTTTGTCTAGAAGGTATCGTAAAGTCATGCGTAAAATCGCAACTAAGCATTACGTCAATCAAGGAAAACTAACTGATAGCGATATTGATGCTTATTCAACAGTGTTCAATAATCGTAAGTCCTTACGCGGTCCAATAAACTACTATCGTGCAGCACTGAGATCTCCGTTTTCTACCAGAAAATCGATTAGTGTAATCAATGCTAAGACTCTAGTGATTTGGGGTAGAAAAGATCGCTATCTAGGTATTCGACTTGCAGAGCCGAGCAGCGAAGATGTACCGAATTGCCGTATCGAATATCTCGACGCCTCACACTGGGTTCAACAAGACGCCCATCTAGAAGTCAATAAGTTGTTAATTGATTTCTTTACAGTCTGATAACTCACAAGGATTGTTTTGAACATACATAGAAAACAATTAATTAGAACTGAACCAAAAAGAATATGTGGAAGTAGAGGCTTTAGAGGAAGAAGTTACTCTAAAGGGGCGTATTTTTGCTCTAACGATGCGTCTATTAGCTTTAGTACTCATTGTTTCATCACTAATGCTTTCTACTGATGGACTATTTGTGGTAATACTGTTGTTTGTCATTGTAGTGCCGTTTGAAAAGTTTTTTCCCAGGCACAAAGGACAAAAGGTTAGACGTCCAAAACTTGGAACCGATATCAGTTATGCCCTTGCCTCGCCAATTTTGGGAATACTCACTCTGGTTGTTGGTTTTTTCATAGCGGTAATTAGTCTAGCATGGATTCCAGGATTGTTGGTTGCTCCATACGTTGCCAAAATACCGACAGAATGGATGCCAATCATTGGATTTCTATTATTCGATTTCTTAGTCTACTGGACTCATCGTTTCTATCATGAGATTGAAATTTTATGGAAGTTTCATGCCATTCATCACTCTACAGAACATTTGGATTGGGCAAGTGGCTTTAGAGCTCATCCTTTAGATAGTACAATTTTAGCACCAGCATTCGTGTTTTTGATAGTTGCAGGATTTAGTCCAGAACTAACTGGAGCCTTCGCAGTTGCTCAATTATTAACTGGATTGTTTTTGCATGCAAATGTAAGTTGGAGATTTAAATGGTTACATAAAATCATCATTACACCAGAATTTCACCACTGGCATCACACCAATGAGCGCGATGCAATTTGGACAAATTATTCGACATTCTTACCAATATGGGATATCATATTTGGAACCTATTTCATGCCAAAGAAACGGCGTCCACAAGTCTATGGAGTCAGTGAGAATATTCCAGATGGAATAATGTTACAACTTAGACATCCTCTCAAGGGAATGCCCAAACCATGGTGGTTCCTTTTCCATCCATTCAAATCGATTAAATTGGTATTCTCAACTGCTAAGAAAATCATCAAAAGCATGTTTAAATCAGTATTTAGGAAACGTGGAACTAAGCCCTGGGACATCTACAAATCACCCAGTAAGGACCCAAAACCAGATTTAATGATCGATTACAAATAACTCACAAGAGTTCAAACCCCTAGCCCTTGAGGGATGCCTATGAGCGAGTTGCCAGAGGGCGTTGACTTGTCGGGATTTGTTCGTAAGCCGCCTCGCCCTACTGCCACAATGACTCTTACTAGAGACGGGCCAAACGGGCCTGAAGTTTTACTTGGCTTGCGCAGTGAAACCATGGCGGCTTTCCCCGGTTACTGGGCGTTTACTGGTGGGGGAGTATCTAGAGTTGATACTGCAGCAGTAGAATCTTTTTCCGTCCTTGATGTTGAACATGGTAAAGCCATTGCTTGCATACTTCGAGAGACTTGCGAAGAGCTTGGATTAGCACCAAATGGCGATCATGTTATTTCTATAGATGAGAATGCTAGGTTTGATGTTATCAAAGATAAGACCAATTGGCTACCACATGCAGAGGACTGTAATATTCCAGTGAATGTTGACAACATTAGAATTCTTGGCCATCGAATAACCCCGCCATTTGGACCGATTCAATTTGATAATGCCTTCATCCATTTCCATTGTGGGGAATGGCAAAGTGTGCCTGAGATTGACCTTGAGCCACAGACTGAATTTGATGAGATTATGTGGGCTTCTCCAAGCGAAATACTCGAGCGCTGGTCAAGAAATGAAATCAAAGTTGCTCCACCAGTCATTTCGATATTGATGGAATTTATTAGAATCATGAAGTTCTGTGGCGATGATATAGTGGAGGCAGCAGAAAATATTTCTCGACGCAAACCGGGAAGACAGTCAATTCTATTTGGCTATGGAGTGGAAGTAGTACCGATTAGAACTGTAACATTACCTCCGGCAGATCACACCAATTGCTATTTGCTAGGCGATCCAGATGGCGAGTTCATCATTGTCGACCCTGCAGTTGTTTATCGTGAGGATATGGAGGCTCTAGCCGAAGCAGTTGACCGCCATAACGGTACACCAATTGCCGTTGCTTACACTCATTCACACAGTGACCATCTGGCAGACAATGATTTACTCAAAGAAGCTTTTGATTTGCCGGTATGGGGTAGTGAATACACCGCAAGAAGCGTTCACTGTGACCGGATTTTGCAAACTGGAGAAGTATTGCAACTAGGTAAGCAAAAATGGCGCATAATCATCACCCACGGGCATCACCCAGGCCACGTTTGTTTTGCCGGTGAAGCAGGCCTTATCGCTGGTGACATGGTTGCTGGATTTGGCACGATACTGATTCCTCCAGCCACAGGTGATATGGACCTATATATCGAGGAATTAGGGCAACTTAGAGACTTAGCACCACATTTGTTATTCCCTAGCCACGGCCCAGTTATCGCACTGCCGCAAAAGAAATTAACTCACTACATCCAACATCGCGGCTCACGGCACGAAAAGGTATTACAAGCGGTTCAAAGCGGATTATTTGAACTCGAAAACATCGCCATCAAGGCGTATGAGGATACTCCAGGTGCCCATCCTGGACTTGCTAAAGATCAAACTCTGGCGCATTTATTGTCTCACCAACGGCGCGGCAAGGTCAGTAGGG
>JAQXFJ010000075.1 GCA_029250385.1 Candidatus Poseidoniaceae archaeon
CTCATAACCATAACTTTGGTATCTAAATGGCACATTCGTTTAGCGATGTCAAATAAATCCTCCACTTGGTTCGCCTTGCTACATATTAATACGTAGTCTGCTGCCCCATCAAAAATATCATTTGGCATAACACCTGCAATTGATATTTCATAATCATCTGCCGATATTTCTAGGTCTTGATGCCCAGTTATAGAAATCCCATCCAATGCTAATTTAGCAGCATGTTCGCCTCGAGCATGCACTAATACATCTGCAAGTTTTGTGTTTACCAACTTTGCTGCTAACAGAGTGCCAATAGATCCCGCACCTAGAATTGCTATTTTCATATTAATACCTACGAATAACTACCCAAATAGATGTAAACTTCTCCGTCTTCAAAGTCTACCCACAATGTAGAGACAATGCTGTTTGGTGGAGTAAATTTAAACTCGTTTTCACCCGGAAGAAGTAGATTTGTCGAGTTATCTATAATCCAATCAGTTGATTCATTACCTGAGGTCGTTTGTACAATATTCACTCCAATTGTATCGTTAGTTGGATTATGAAATACAAACTCAGAAAGATTGCTGCTAGATAACTGACCATTTACTGATGATGCCCAAATAGAAGTCCATAATCGATGGAAATTACCGTTTCTTTCTAGAATTAGTTCTGGACCGGATTCAACTGATATTTTTAGCGAGGGATCTGGATGCATCTGTTCTGAACAAATCGTTATGTCCTCACCTTCTTCAAATACTACTAGAATCGACTCATTTTCTTGGATTGCTGGAATTAGTGCAGTATTACGATAATTAGTATTCCAAACCCATTGAGATGAGTCGCCCGGCTTTGTTGGAGTGCTGACCTTACTAGCTAATTTGCAAATAGAATCAGCAACTGAGAGGATATAGCCTGGTGATATTTCAGAGCCCCAGCCTCTAACATCTGTTGAATCAATTAATGTACCATTTTCAGGAGTTATTAGCTGTAGATTTAATTCTGGTTGATTTGGATAAAATAGATTACCGTCAATCAATATAGCGTCTAATACATATGATCTTAACAAAACAACCGGGTCTTGCCCTTTTATGCAAATATCAGTAAGTGTGTGGGATATTTCAGCACTTAAACCAGGATTACCTTCCACCCAATACATCCGGGTCTGGAAATCAAAATCATTAGCAGAATTAGGGAAGGAGATATTATAATCTTCATCTAAGTTAGTAAATACTTGTATACACCTCTTAAGTTCATCTGAACGATAATCCATATACCAATCTCCATTAGGGTAAACTGGTAAATCAGGTGTCAATTCTATGGCAGAAAAATGTGCATCTCCGTTAATGTAGGTGATTAAATAGACCTCATCTAAATACGGGGTGTAAGTATCTGAATTCCATGTCACATTGAGTATAACTGAAGATTTCATACCTGGTTTTATGATATCTCCACAACCCAATTTGGACACGGATGACCTATCATCATCACTGCATTGCCAAGTTAAATTCCAATCTGATGAAACAACACCATCTATTCTAGCCAAGTCAAGTTCCCATTCATGCGAAATTGATGATGGATTAACAATATCAATTGTCATACTACCATACCACGATTGATTACCCTCAAAGATGGTGACGAAGTCATCATATTGATACTCAATGTTTTCATCCCAATCTTGATCCATGGCAAATGGTATTTGACTTGGCAGACCAAGTAAAAATATTACAAACAGATACATCCCCATTTTTTTTACGCTCTCTTGTTCAATCCCTTTAGGTTCGTTAAGTATTACCGGAATCCTACGATCTGAGCCCAAGAATAATAATAACGGGAATATGACTCCAAGCACAGGTAACCAAATATTGAAACTTCCAAAAGCATTGAACATCCAAGCAAAGGCGAGGATTACTGCAAACAAAAATAATTGATTAGTCGAGTTTCTTGCTTCGCTCATACTACTCCTAGCTATTAGCAAACGTCCTCCGGGGAATGTTGGAATTGGTAATAATGAAACCCAACCAAAGAAACTCAGCATTGCTCCCGCCTTAGATAATGGGTGGGCCCAGACTAACTTTGTGGCGATACCATCATCGATAATTGGGCTTAGTATGTTAACCAGAAAAGGCATCTCCGCAACATATTGCATAGATGTAACGTCAACTAGATCGGGAGTAAGCAACAAACCTAAGATCCACAAAGCCATTCCAGATATAATCAAGATACTCGGCACAATAAGAGCACTCCAGCCTAAAACATCTCGATCTTTCCATGGTCTAGCATCCATCCTTGGAAGTGTGGGTATTATGAGAATACCAAATGGCCAAATCAGCATTGACTTTGACATAAGCCCTATGGAAAATAAACTGATAGAGGGTTCTGGTATTGGTGTTAAGTGGCCTACTCTTAGACCATGCTTTTGGGCATGGTATTTTTGAGCGAAAGATGCCAGTAAAATTATGGCAAAAACGGGCAATGTGTAGCCAATAAATGCATCGAGAAATAATGATTCAAAAAACCAACCATCTTGTGGTCTAGAACCATCGATCCAAAACATTCCTGCCAAGGTTGCTGTAAGAATTGAAACTGACCAAAAGCCAAGAGTTGTTTTGGAAGCAGGAAATTGTCTTTCTGGAGATGGTATGATCTGCACTAGCCAGGGGTCTCCTGCTTCTAATTTAGCTAGCCAGCCAAGGTCCACTAGATGTAAATTCAGTTGTTCTAAACTTTCGTTAACTTCACTATCTTCTAACAGTTGTACCTTCCAAACTGGCCACCTTGTACCACCAAGTTCACCAACCAATTGGAAGTGACGAGAAATTATCCGTTCGAAAAGTTGCTTCTGACTCCACACATCCTTATGCACGGGCAATCTCAGTGATTTGTCATCAGAAGAAGTGGTTTCTTCAGCAACTTCATCGGCCATAACTGAATCTCACCATTTGGGGGTGTGGTTCTTTCCTACTTTAACCATCGTTGGCTAGTAGGCATCATTTATTCTTGAATCGTTTGAGCCTGAAAGTTTCTTCTCTTTCCATCTCTTCGAGTCTAAGTTGAATAAACACTCTCGCTTCTTCGAGTTCTGGTATGACTTTAAATTCCAAGGCGTTTACTCTTCTTTTAGTTGCTTCTATCTC
>JAQXFJ010000077.1 GCA_029250385.1 Candidatus Poseidoniaceae archaeon
CCGCAGCATTATGTTCAGCCATATGCTCAATTACGGCAAACATATCTACCTCATAGCCATCTCTACCTTGTAAAATCCTTCCTGTTGGGTGTCCAAGAATCGAAGTGGCAGGGTGGTCAATAACTCTGAGTAATTCCTCAGTATTGGTTACTTCATCTCGATTCTTCCACTTGGTCATAGCGTGAACTGAGGCAACAACATAATCCAATTCAGCCAGTACATCATCAGGATGGTCTAATTTCCCGTTCTCAAGAATATCTGATTCTACGCCGTGGAATACGCGAAAATCTACCCCTTCTTCAGCCCATGCAGAATTGTATTGTTTGATTAGCACGCCTTGGGCAAGTAAGTCTTCAGCGCTAGCACCGTTAGCTATTTTCAAAGTTGGTGAATGGTCAGCGATACCAAGCCAATTCCAGCCAATCTTACGTGCTGCATCAGCCATTTGTTCTAGACTAGCATCGCCGTCAGAAAGAGTAGTATGGTTGTGTAACGCTCCTCGAATATCAGAAGGGATGATTAATCGAGGTAGTAACTTGTCAGTGGCAGCAGCGATTTCACCAGTGTCTTCACGCAATTCAGGTGAGACCCAGTCAAGTTCTAGATGTCGGTAAATATCCGCTTCATCTAATGCCGGCAATGAAAGATGTGCTGATGCCATGCCCTTTAGTTCACCAGCCTCCGCTTCGGGAACTAGACCAAATTCACTCAATCTCAAGCCACGATCAATTGCACGCTGACGCATGACAATATTGTGTTCTTTACTACCGGTAAAGTACGCTAAAGTGAACGGGAATACTTCTGGTGTGACTAGTCTTACTTGAGCATCAATGGTGCCACCTGATTCTAATTGCTCGTAATCATCGCCACCAATTGCATCCATTACATTAGGGTCAATATGGCCAACCGAGAATCCGCCTTCGAAGATACTTGTGTCAAGAATGATACTGATTTTAGACTCACCAGCACCTTTGACGTCAGCAATCCCCGGTAATCCTAGAATGGCCTTACTTACGCGGTCTTTGTCTTCATCAAGCACTCCTACAACGACATCCAAATCGCCGATAGTTTCCTTCCGACGTCTTGCACTGCCAGCAAGTTGGGCTTTGATGACGCCATCAATGGAGGCGATCTTTTGCTCAAATGCTTCGCCATACATTAGGCCAATGTCGAGTCTTCTGCGGGCCCTAAATCTTGCTAATAATTCAATGCCGTCTAGCATCTTTTGTTGTGATTTGCCGCCAAAACCTTTCAGTCCAGCGATGGCATCTTCCTCGGCTGCTTGACGTAAAGTGGCAATTGAATCAACTCCTAACTCTTCGTTCATTATCTTGATACGCTTGGGGCCAAGGCCTGGAACCCCAAGCATCTCGATTAGTCCTGGTGGAGTGTTGTTATGTAAGTCAACCCAATCACTTGGCCATCGCCCTTCACCGACTGCTTGCGATATTGCTGAGCCGAGCCCTTTACCAATACCCTTGATGTCAAACAATTCTCCAGTTGCGACTAATTCTCCTAAATCCTCAGTTATACCGCCTAGTGTCCGGCTGGCATTTTGATAAGATCTAAGCCTGAATACATTGGCTCCCTGTAATTCTAGTAGAATTGCAACCTGATGTAATGCTTGGGCGATTTGATTTCGTGAAAAGAATGGCGGGCCAGTCGGCCGCGGTTTCGCCAAGGTGAAGTCGCTGCCAGCCATGGGTAGAACAAAGCGAAGTCGTTGACAAACCTTGCCCTTGGGCTGATTGAATAATTATTACAGATTGGTGCTTAAGAACATCGACCATTACCCCTTGTCATGGCAGGAGTCGATGTGGTGTTTATCGAGCACCTTGCAGAAGCCCTGTGCGGCTTATCAGCAGTGCTATTTACCTTCATAGCGACGTTTTCTCGTTCTGAGAAAGCCGAATATATGGTGCAAAATATCATCGCTGGGTCGTTGATACTGTGCGCTGTTGTCTTGTGGTGGCTGGCTTTGTCAGGCGGCTCGTTGTGGGGCTCGGAATACCTGCCAAAACCACTTTCACTAGTTTGCATCATTATTGCTATTTCAGCACGAATGAACATTCGTGGTACTAATGTATCATTTGGTGCCAATCCACATTCGATTGGTAAGCGTGAAGAAGAATAATCAAACTATTTCGCCACGAGGTTCGTGGTCGCCTTCGGCAGTAGAATTCTCACCTGCTTCAGTGGCTTCCTTGGCCATCTTCTTCTTGATGAAGTCACGCATGTACTCCGGTAATTCACCGTTAACAAATATTACATCATTGACATTATCGAGTTTCATGAGGGAATAAAATATCTGCATAGCAGTCATAGGGGTAGATGAACAACCATTACAGCCACCGTCTAAAGACAGCATGATGTTGCCTTCTGCGGTATCAATAACAGTTACGACACCATCGTGAGCGTCTAATACTTCTTGGACGGGTCCAATTTCGGCTAAGATTTCTTCAGCACTGATTGCCATGGTGGACCGTGGAGGTCATCTTTCTTGAATCATTTCTATATTTTGCTGGTTTTTTTGCCCTCCGCTTGGCTAAAAAGCAGTAACAATGGGCTATTTTTGTCGATAAAATAGGGGAACCACTTATGAGGAGTTCTCAGGTCGCCGACTCAATAGGTGTTTAAAATGGACATTACAAATATACCTCTGATTGCAGCAGTGACCGGCCTTATTGGTCTGGTAATTGCTTATGGACTGTACTTGAGAGTAAATAGTGTGAAAATCGACAACAAAACGGTTGCCGACATCACTGAAGAAATACAAGATGGTGCTATGGCCTTTTTACAGGCAGAGTACAAAATTCTTGGAATCTTCGTCGCAGTTGTTGGTGCGCTATTGTTCGTGCTCAACGATGTCGAGACCACCCTAGCCTTCTTTGCTGGTGCTTTGGCATCGGTAGCAGCAGGTTTCTCTGGGATGAAAGCAGCAACTTCCGCTAATGGAAGAACTGCAATGGCCGCTAAGAATGGCGGACAATCTGCAGCCCTCGCAGTTTCTTACAACGGCGGCGCTGTTATGGGTCTGTCAGTGGGTGGACTTGGTCTGCTCGGAATCTCCCTAGTTGCTTACTGGTTAGGTGCTGGTGACGCAGCTGGGTCAAGCGATGATGCGGCTGCTAGTGGTCTAAACATCATCAAGGCAGCAGCAGGATTTGGTATGGGTGCTTCTTCAATTGCTCTGTTCGCTCGTGTTGGTGGTGGAATTTACACCAAGGCAGCTGACGTTGGTGCAGACCTAGTTGGTAAGGTTGAAGCTGGTATTCCAGAAGATGACCCAAGAAATCCTGGTGTTATCGCCGACAACGTTGGCGACAACGTTGGTGACGTAGCAGGTATGGGTGCTGATATCTTCGAATCATTTGTCGGCTCAATTATTGCAGCAATGATCATTGCTAACGAATTCACTACTCCAAATGCAGCAGACTATGTGCTTCTACCAATCTTGCTTGGATTCATTGGTTACACCGCCTCTATTATTGGTGTGTTCTCAATGGCCTTCCTAAAGAATGGCAAAGACCCAGCAGCAGCGCTTAGAAATACCACCTTCATTGCAGCAATTCTGTTTGCAGTAGGTGGCTACGCAGCAATTCAACAAGGTTTCATTGACGTCAAATACGGTGTCATGCACTCAGTAGTTCTTGGTAGCGTTGTTGGTATCCTAATCGGTTTAGTTACCGAGTACTACACCGGTATCGAGCCAGTATTTGGTATCAAGACCAAGGCTATTCCACACATTGGTGAAATGTCCAAGACCGGACCGGCAACCAATGCTATTGCTGGATTGTCTGTTGGAATGATGTCAACATTCATTCCAATTCTATTGATTGCTCTTGGTATCCTTGGCGCTAACGAATTTGGTGGTAAGGACTTAGGATTGTATTGTATTGCTATGGCTGCTATGGGTATGCTAGCAACAGTTGGTGTGACAATGACTGTCGATGCTTACGGTCCAGTAGC
>JAQXFJ010000122.1 GCA_029250385.1 Candidatus Poseidoniaceae archaeon
CAAAATTCCAAGAAGGTTGGAGTGCAGGTCTCAGACCAGTTGAACAGGTTTCTAGGTTAGATTGTTTAGACTTTATTGAACGACTAAATGAACTTCATGTTGGCGTGGAACGTTTATCCTTACTTGGTAGATGGCGACTCCCAACCGAGGCAGAATGGGAATACAGCGCTAAATCAACGACTCTTACTAAGTGGAGTTTTGGAAATTTTGATGGAGATCTTGATGAATATGGCTGGCATGCAGGAAACTCAGGCGCATCCACTAGAGAAGTTGGACTAAAAAAACCTAACAATTGGGATTTGTATGATATGTATGGCTTAGTTGCTGAATGGTGTGAAGATAATTATCGGAAAGATTATTCGATAAAATCTAGACAACTACCTTATCTTGATGAAACAGATATGTTTTGTCACCGAGGTGGTAGCTGGTTTACGGAAAGTGATTCAACAAGAAGTTCGTCTAGAGGACACTCTATTTGCACTAAATCCAGCGACGGTATTGGTATAAGGCTAGTTTGGGAACCAAATTAAATTACTCTTCACCAGTTGTGATTCCTAAATCATTATCCAGCGGTTTTAATGTTTGATTATTTGGGGTTATTCCTGGTTCAATAGCCCATTTTCCGTTGAAGGTTTCACTCAATAACGTCATAAGATTTTTACTTTTCAATAAGTTTATTCCAGCAGCAGTTCTATCAATTACTGGAGAGATATCTTCGTGATATAGTGAATCTAATATGGTGCAAATATCTTCAAAACTCCTACTTCCATCGCATAATTGCCATAACATACTATTTTTGACATCCAGTGGTCGCCTAACTTCCTTAGGCGCTCTGAACAATTTGGCCATAATCCTTTCAATACGATTGAACCTTTTTTCTATTCTTAAGACGACGGTTTTACCACTTATACCATCTAATCTCGGCCTAAGGCCAACGTTGCCATAAAAACCCCACCAAACAGGTAATCTGCAAGGATATAACCCCGAATATTCATGTTTGTCAACTCCATGTATTGCCATTTAATCACCTCAAAAATCTATCAAAGTCCACACTAACATAGTACTCATGGCAATAACTCCAATGTATGCCGAAAATTTTGTCATTTCCACTTTGGTGGTAAAATTTCTCAAATACCAAGTGATTACGCCAAATACTGCAATGATGAACCATAGGGCATACCACAGCGCAGGATACTCAGCCACATCATTGCCTCTTGGTCATTTCTAAATATTGTTGCCCATAATATTTCCATTGTTCCATAGTCCAACCTTGAGGCAAACCATTTTCAGGCAGAGGGGGTAATGTCTCTTCTATTACTACTAATGATGTAGTTTGTTGATTGATTTGATTTGAAATTGGTGGTCCTGAAATAGGTGGACCATTTACGGGTTTTGATTCAAAATCATCTAGTTCATTATTACTAAAGCTTCTAATTGCGAACATTAAGAACATAATTAGTACTAATGCCAAAAGGCTCATTCCACCGATCATTGTGACTGATATCGAGGTAGAATCAGAGGTTTGGTCTTGGAAAGTGTAAGGAATTGACTTTTGACTAATCACCTTACCGCTTGAATCATTAACTGAG
>JAQXFJ010000130.1 GCA_029250385.1 Candidatus Poseidoniaceae archaeon
GGCGTGATTAGAATAATTAACAAGGATATGCCTAGCGCGAGGCGTTTCGAGATAGGCTTGCGCAACATAAACACACCCAGTTATTTCTCCCACATATGTGAACCCTTTAAACATTGTCAAATTGGGCGGGTTAATTTATTCGCAGTACCTCGTTTTTGGGCGGGTTTATAAAGTATCAAAACAGTCTTAAAATCATTATTAAAGGGGATAGTTCAATAATCAGGAGTTTTTGGGAATAATGATTCTTATGTCAACTCCGTTTGAGAACACCTACGATTTGTCCGAGAGTCAGTTAGTAGATTTGGGAGAGGCAGAAGAACTTATTTTGAAAAACAGTCTTGGGAAAGCTGAAGAATTATTGCTCAAGATGCTTGAATTAGATGATGAATGTATTCCAGTTTTATCTAACCTAGGTCATCTTTACGGTCGCTATTTGTCGGAGTTTGAAACTGCGGTTAAATATTATGACCGAGTTTTAACATTGGAGCCAGATAACGCTTGGGCTAGAGACTCGAGAAGAAGGTATCTTCGTTATATTGATTGATGGGCTAAAGTTCATTGATGTTCAAGTTCAGGGGAGTTTAATGGAATCATCACAGATTCTGATCGCCGGTGTTGGCGGCATTGGTTGCTCATGGGCCAAAGGTGCTTGGTCGCGATGTGATTCTGAAGCAGACATTCTGCTAATTGATGCAGATGATGAAAGCTTTTCTGATATCGAACGTGGTCATGTTCTACGCTTAGGCAGTGTTGTCGACAAGCTTGGTTGTGCGTCGCTACCGCCACTGGCTGAACAACGCATGAGGAGTGTTTCTTCTGTTGTCAGTAAATTGATGGAACCTGTGGAATTAGTGATTTTATTAACCGGACTTGGTGGGGGGACTGGTACAGGGGCGGCGCATGAATTTGCCCGCCAAGCCCGATTATCTGGTGCGATTGTGATTGCAGTTTCAGCAATGCCATTTGAAGTCCAATCTACAAGGTTGAAAATTGCCGAGGATGGATTTGATCGTCTAGATAAATTTGCTCATGTTACTGTAAGACTATCCTTAGAAAGACTAGCAAGACAAGCCAGGGAAAAAGGACGTTCTTGGCAAATGGGCGCTGAATGGGTTGAAGATTTGGTTGATGGTTTAGTCAGGACTTTGCTCAGAATGGGTTTGATTAATTTGGATTTGATGGACCTTAGAGCTATTGTGGAACAGGAAGGCAACGCTACTTTACTAGTGGGCATGGGGGAGCCAGAAGAGCCCGAAAAAATTCTACATTCAGCAATGATGGCGCCGTTGGCAGCCTTGGACGTAAGTGGTGCTACAGGTTGCTTGATTCAAATAGAGGGTGGCTTGGGTATGACGCTAAGCCAGGTTGATTCAGTAGCAAGGTTATTCACTGAAGCACTCGATTCTGATGCTCAAGTGATTTTAGGAGCAAGAGTGAGCGAAGATTTGGTAAATACTATCAGGGTTGTGACATTACTTGCAGGGATAAAGGATTCTAATCAACTTCAATAATCGTATCCCATTCCACATCTTCAATAACCGGAGTAGTTTCCTTATTTTCCCAATCGACGTCATCATCTTCTTGCCATGAATCCTCGTCAGAATCATTTTCAAATGTTGCATCTTCAGTATCATTGAATCCCTCGTCTTGGGTTTGAGTGTTTTTTGGTTCACTATGTTCCACAATGCGATTTACTTCTACTGCTAAGTTATCTTGTCCAATTATGTCTGATAGCACTTTTCTGTGGATATATAGCACGGCAATTATTACCACTGTATGGCCAATCTGCATTACCGTTGTGATGTCATCAAAGACAGTAGTTAGCATCGCCACGCTACCAGCATATGCATAGCCAAATGCTAAGCCCCATGACAACGCATTTTCTTCGTTGATGGGCCTAAAACTACTTTTGTAACCTTTAGCCGTCATTGACCAAATTGCGATAAAGACGGTAAAAATCATCAAAACTAATTCTTCAAACAATACTTGAATCTCAGTAGGGTCTAGGAAAATTTGTCGCCAAAGAGTCAGTAAGTGCCATGAAATAAAAACATGACAAATAATAGTCCATCTATTGCTAAAATTATGTAATCGATATTTCATCGAAGCTAATTTCTTCAATTGCCAGTTATATCCGACATTTGCAACTAATACTAATACTGCGACGCTAGTAAATAGCAGGCTGTGTAAAAATGCTCCACTAAGAGACAAATTGAAGTTGTTAATTTGGTAAAATATTGTGGCTAAAACACTTGATATTAAGGCGATTATACCAATTGAAAATAACACGGACATTGGTAAATAAGTAGGTTTTTCTTTGTCGGTTAACTTAGCGCTCGTTGAGGATGCCCATTTGGTAAATGAAGTTCCTTGAACAATTGACCAGACGACAAATAGACTACCCATTACTAGAGGTAGAATTCCATCGCCGATTGGTATTACTCCGTTTTCACCAAATAAAAATAACATGGCTAGAAGCGAAATGAATGCTATTACTAACGGGAAAACACATATTCGAAATTTGGCTAGATTACGAATCAAGAAAGGCCTTTCATCGGTTTCTTCATAATCTAAAGTAATCCATTTTTTGACTATTGTACTATTACTTGTTATTGCACTAATCCCATATCCGATGGATAAACTTGCAAACGCCATTGCGGAGATATTGGTTAATGAATCGGCGCTGGAGGTGATGTAGAGTATAATTGATAATACAGTCACTAAAATAATGTGAGGCATTGTTGAGGGAGATAACAACGTCCTAGCAAGAGAAATCAATGAAACGTTAGAAGTTTCATATTCTGCCAATAAGTCTTGGCTAGAATCTTCCAATTGTTCAGTGTCACTGTCCATGTGGCATCATTGGTAGGCTAATGACACTAAGATTTCATCTTATCCAAAGAAATAAAGCCAATTACCAATTGTTCGGGATATGCCCAAGCGACTTACTAAGGCACTACGCGGTAAACGCCGTTGGTTTGGTATCAAGGTAGGTAGTCAATATACGAATCGCAAACAACTTTCCGATCAGTTGAATGCACTAGCTATTGATCTCAAACTCTCTAAACAAATCCGGTTGATGGATTTTGAATTGTCCAATGATGACGATTTTTCTCTTGCGATAATCGAAGTGAAATTACCCGACAGTAAATTATTACGTGAAAAAATCGACAATGAAGAATCAATTAATACATTTGGAGTTCAAAGCATAACAACCAGCGGTAAGATTAGATTGGTTAGAGACAGGCTTAATCTGACAAAAAAACAATGAAAGTTTCATTTGTAATACGGGCTCACATGGGCACATGGGCGCTGGTGGTTCCGCAGATGCAATGAAATTCAGTGATGTTCTGATTTTAGTTGGAGTTGGAGTATTATGTGCTGGTTTCATCATTCATGGCTGGGTCGAGACGACCGCTATTGATTCAGATGAAGAAACACCCATGTATGGCAAAGCGCTAACTTTACTCAAAGGTGATAAAGTGCAGTTTGACATTGAAGCAACCAGCGATTGTAGTGGCAGTATTGTTATTTCCGATGATTCTGGTGAGATCGAAAACCAAACTTATCAGCTAATGGATGGAGAAAAATTCTCATACACTTTCGATTCGAAAGATACAGGTTCATATCCAGCAACTATCTACATAGATGACGGTGAGGCTGAAGTAAAAATCGATGTCAAACGGGTTTTTATGCTTGATTTCATCATTTATCCAATCGGAATTGCAATTTTACTATTTGGTCTGCAAAAAAGACGAGTTGAACAAGAATCATCTCCAATAGATGCCGAAATTTGACTTCAAAATTCCCATTTGAGTGATTCACCTTCATCACACAAAACCAGTTGATTCTTTTGGTCACGAACAATAACAAAACCATCCATATTTACTGAGTCAAAAGTCACTTCGGAATTTCTATAGATTAATTTACTAGGTGTCATTAAACCATCAGTTATTGATTTGGTAGCAAGTTTATGATAAGACGCAAAATTGGCCTTTGGAATGCTTGGGTGTTGATCAAATAATCCCGCTAACCGACAATCGATTTCTGACTGTAAAATCGTTCTGTTAATATCCTTGTCCAATGATTTTGCGAAACCGGCTGGAATTTCGTAAACTGGCATGTTTTCTGGCTTAGATAGATTAATGCCGATTCCAATCACAGTTTCGTTAAGATTTCCTTTCGAGATGGATTCGATCAAAACTCCACAAACCTTGCCAACCCGACCGTCCTGTTTTAGTAAAATATCATTAGGCCATTTTTGAATAATCTGTATGCTGTTGTCAGATTTGTTGTATTGCTTTAGGGTTTGTTTGACAATAAATCCGCAGATTAATTGTAACATATTTGGGGAGGTATCAAATGAATTTCCTATTTTCCAAGAACAAGCAAGTACTTCACCGGCATTATCCCAACGCCTTCCTCTTCTCCCGTGGCCATCGGTTTGATAATCACTAGATAGGGAGCTGCCAATAGGCCAATTGGTTGATAATAATTCAGTGCTTGTGGAAGTCACAGTAGTTTGGTGAATTTTCTTGGCGTTGACAAACGGTCGCCACACAGCAACGATTTTGATTTCTTCGCCATCATCAAAGGTTTCAGTGTCTATTACTCGGCAGGCAAAACCAGATTTAGCTGCGGTATTTACTAATTGTTCAGTTGATTTTGATTCACCGATCAAAAATAATCCTATTCCGGTGTTGGATAATAGTTGATGTTCATGTATTTTTCTAACTACCAGTCGAAATAAATCTATGCCTTCGGTCTGAATTAATGCAGCATCTTCCATGGGGCCCAGTAAGGAGGCATCTTTGGTGACCTCTAGGTAAGGTAGATTCCAGAAAATCAAGTCATAGTTTTTTTGTTTGGCCCACTGCGTAATTTCCCCGTCCTCTAGGGGTCCTGGTCCTCCTTCGAAAACTCGTATGTCTTCAGCGTGATGTTGTTGGAATAATTTTCGTGCCGAAGCAACGGCAATTGGATTAATGTCACAAGCCTCGACTTGCCATCCCTGGCGCCGACACAAAAGTGATAATATGCCGCTTCCCGTGCCGATTTCTAAACACTTCTTCCCATTTCCAGATCCGAGTTTTACCAATCGATTAGCTAGCAAATTGGTATCTTCTTTTGGTGGATATACAGTATGAGGTAAATCAAGTTGAAAAATTTCTCCTGATGGTGATTTCCAAGAAGAAATTTTGTGTCCTTTGGCGATTAATTCTAACTCGCGTGAAACCGAGCCTTCATCAAAACCCTTTCCGCTCATTGGAATGTAGGTTTTGAAGTCGGCATTTATTCATTGCCTTGTTTGGATGATATTTGGTCAAAATGGGTTAAAATAGATAAAATATAGCATGATTTTTACAATCTCAATAACGCTTAACTGGCCGCAAGTTATATGAACACTAGGCAAGTCGGCAGGAAAGCCCAAGTTGCTATGTTGGGCCTGTAGCTCAGTCAGGTAGAGCATCCGGCTTTTAACCGGACGGTCGCGGGTTCGAACCCCGTCAGGCCCGCCTGACTCGCTATCGGTCTAGCCAGTTGTGGGTATTTTGAGGGGTCTGGCATGGTAGTAAAAAGCGCAACAAAAAAGCGATTAATGGAACTTGGAGTATCTGAAGAATTCGCCCATAAATTGGCGACGGACAGAAACATGACCGATATCAAATCTCTCTCACACGACGAGATTGCTTCTATTCTCGGAATTTCCAAAGATTCCGAATCTTTCACTAACGTTATGTCGGTCATTGCCGAACAAGGCTCTAGACGCCGTGCCCAGAAAAAGAGTAAGAAAATCACTATCCGCTCTCGCGCTATTGACGAATTCGATAGACCTGAGATTACCTTAAGATTCAATGCGCTCAACCACGAACTTGTGCCCCATCAAGAACTGGTTGGCGAGGCAAATATCACTGAAGAAGAACAGTACGAAATTGAAAAGGCTGAATTAGATCCTTGGAAAATGGTAGAAACTGATGATGAGACCGGTGAGAACAGAATCGCAAAGGAATTGCTTCCAAAAATCTTGATCACCGACCCCGTGGTCCAAGTTTTGAAGGAACAAGCAGAATCTATCGATAACGCAAAGCTGGCGGCAGACCCCGAACACAAGCCACTTGCAGCGGGATGGATTGCCGACAGAGTGGTAAAGGTCATCAGACGTTCACCATCCGCCGGGAAAACAATGGCCTACAGGCTGATAGTAGAGGGTAACTGAGGGATAACAATGCAGGAAATAATTCAATCATTTTTCAAAGAAAGAAGCCTAGTGAACCATCAAATTGCATCATATGATGACTGTATCCCTGCAGGGGACAACATGATTTCAAGGATGGAAAAAATCATTCGTAATATCAGAGTTGGAATCGACGGAGAAGTTGACGACGATGATGGTGGTTTTATCAAACTTGACGTAGTTGATCAAGACATCGTCATTCGCATGAAGAACATTCAACTCGGAGAACCCACCATTAGAGAAGCCAATGGTTCGGAACATCCATCTACACCTATGGAGTGCAGGTTGAGAAAACTAACCTACATGTCCCCTGTAACCATTGATTTCCAGATAGTTAGAAACGGTATTCCTTCTCCCAAAGAAGAAGGAGTTCAAGTTGGAAGTATGCCAATTATGGTCCGTTCAAAGAGATGTAACTTACATCCTGCACACATTGCTGGTGACCGCCAACTTTATCCAACAACTTCCGCAGAGGATTCAGATTCCTGGAAAGAAATGCTGAAGAAGAAAGGTGAAGACCCGCTTGACCCTGGTGGTTACTTTATCATTAACGGTACAGAAAGAGTACTTATTTCAACAGAAGATCTTGCACCTAACAGAGTAACTGTAGAAATCAACAAGAGATATGCTAAGAGAACTGAGGTTGCCAAAATTTTCTCACAAAAGGACGGTATGAGGAAACCCTTAACCGTCGAGAAGAGAAGAGATGGTATGCTTATGGTAAAAATTAGTACCGCTGGTACTACGCCAATTCCTGTTGTTCTTCTAATGAGAGCTCTTGGAATTGATAATGACCAAGAAATTTTTACTGCTATTGCAGGTCCGACAGATACCTTCAAGTACATTGTTGCCAATATCAACGAAGTTAA
>JAQXFJ010000147.1 GCA_029250385.1 Candidatus Poseidoniaceae archaeon
TGAGTAATCAAGTCCATCATAGGACCGTACTCTAAAAGTTACATCGCCTTCCCCTTCAGGATAATTAGACATGTTATATTCAAACGCCCAGGTACTAAATGGGTAGGATCCTTGAGTTATTTCGCCACCTGAGTTAGAGGTATCTACCGCTGACAGCCATACTTCAGAACCTGGAGTTTGAATTTGGACATCTTCAACCATCCCAAACTGATCTTGTTGGGCAATTATATCACTGGCATAAGGTGGTGCTTCACCATCCCAAGCAGTACCAGATAATCTAACAATTCGAGCAAAAGATGTCAACTCTGGTTGTTCAACTGTAACGCTTGGAGCCATGTTTACTAGATTGATAATATCGTCAACAGGTCCGTTTAGAACAAAATCATATTCCATAATCCCTTTGCCAAATTTGTATGCCTCTACGCTATATTCTGGGATTTCACGACCATTTGCGCAATCCGGGTCATTTTCGTCGGTAAGTGTGTCACCATCATTGTCATAGCCATCCGAACAGGTGTTTTCATCGAGGGTTTCTGTAATAGCAGGTGGACCAGGAGTGATTATCACCTGAACATCTTGTTCTCCAACAACGTTATTCCAATTTCTATCTAAGTAAAAATCACTTGGAAGAGTTACCTCAGGAGTGTAGCCAAACTGATCGGTAGTAAGAGTATAGAGTGGAAGTCCTGTTGATTCTTTGATGATTACAGTTGCCCCATCTACGTTAATGTTAGATGCCTTTACTTGGAAACGAACCAACTCTCCTTGCCTTACTTGAGAGCCCCATGGTGAGTTTTGATTTTGGACATGAATTTTAGTATTGTCAAAGTTTTGTAATCCGGCATATGATAAAACTGTGGAGTTATTGACTAAATCTAGTGACATGGGCATTTCTGCCGGTGGCATATTCGCAGTATCTGGGACTTTCAAACATTCATTCTGAACAGATGGACATTCTGAACCAAGCCACTGCAATTGAATTGGATGGATTTCATTGCCACCTGCATCGGGAATGTATTCCGATTGAATAGTAACCCTTGATTCTGTAATGTTGTATACTTGGGTTGCATTGGTAAATGTGTTGCCCGAAAAGTATCCGATTGAACCATACTTATTGCCATAGTTATCATCATGATGTGAGATGTTCACTGCAAAACTGTCTGTTTGCATATTATTATTCTGTACATTTACAATACTACCTTTAATTCGTAGAGCATCACCAACATTATTTTTCACAGTGTTGTTGTATATGGTTGCTGAAGCCCTAAAGATATGAATTGCAGGACACTGGAAGTCTCCACCATACATCTTAACTGAGTTGCATGTTGCAGCATTATTTTCAATTATGTTATCGGCCATGTAGAGCCTAGATTCCGTTGGTGCTACCGAAGGCCATCCTGAATCTTGGTAGTGGTACTCTCCGTGCACTATTGGTTCTTTACCAACATCGGTGATGGTATTGCCAATCGCAGTAACATCTGAAGTACCATAAATCCAGATTCCATTGAACCCACCAATTGGCCCAATGATATTATCTTGAAGATCTACAATAGAGGAGCGGATGGCGATTCCTGAACCCTGTTCTGCCCCGGAAACAGTATTCCCATGAGCAGAAACCCTTGCTTGATCATATGCGGTAATCCCTGCACCATCTGTGGTTGTTAGAACATTGTCATTAATATCTAGTGTATGTTTTATGGAACCGGTTTGCTTGAATCCTTTGGTATCGATAGCAGCACAGTTTACCGTTATATCTGAGTTTAATACCTCGCCAGATGACTGGGACAAGAAAATACCGTAGCCATTATCGGAGATTGTTACGTCATTAACTGATAGATATGAATTGTCAGCATAAATCATCGATATACCCGAACCACTATTCCCACAACTTCCTTCGGCATCACCAGTGAAAGTCGATGTAGTGATGCGTAGTGGGTCATTGATTCCAGCACCTGCACCATAGGCAGATATTGCAGCTCTTTTACCAATTGAGTATGCATCATTACCAAGCGTGAAGGTTGAAGAAGTAATTGTGGGATCTGCGAGATTAGTCAGGAAAATGTTGGATGAATTGGTATTAGTGAATACTAAGCCGTTTGCGTTAGTTCTAGGTCCGTCAAATACCAATGCAGCATGTCTTGCTGCAAGATTACCGCCAATATTTAGAATTAGTTCATATCCGTAAGCATTCTCAAATTCAACAAAATTGAGACCTGTCTTAGCCTCATCGATGGTATTTCGAATCACCATTCCTGAGCCACAAGCAGCATCGATACTGTCGGCACACGGCCCCCTAACTGTGTAATCAGTCGGCAAACTCCATGTGAACTTCACTGCGTTGGATGCAGTTCCGTCAGAGGGTGCACCACAAGCAGCAGCAGCGACACATATTGCACCCATGACATCAATGTGTTTGCCAAAGGGTATGTTGATGGTAGTGCCAGCATTAACCACTAAACTTGCACCTGGAGCAACTGTAACGTTGTCTGTTAATGTGTGTGTACCTGTCCAAGTTTCTTGACCGTTTAGTAGCCCAGCAGTGGTTTGATTAATTCCTGCAGCGGAAACTGCGGGTATGGAAATCATTGAAAGGGCGACTGATAAGAATAACAAACCAATCATTGTGACACTTTTTTTCTTTAAATTTGAAGACATGAAAACTCCTCTAAATTACCCTGTGCTGGCAAGCAATATAATACTGCTCTAATGTTGACAAAAATTAGAATATCAAAATGACCTAATAGTATCATTACCAGTAGCAATTAATCAAGACTAATCACTGGCATATAGGCAACTTTCTTGCTTCTTCAAGCCAATTCCCAGCGTGTAATTCGCCATATCCTGAGCGACTATCATGAATACTACCGCCACTGGAAGTACTCATTCGTAATGCCTCTTTTACCGAATCAACACAAGAACCATCTGAATCTGCTTGTGGTCTAAGCATTGGTAAATCTTCTAGAATAAGGGCCAATGCTGCGGCGACAAATACTGTTGAATCCGAGGTTCCGCTGCTGGAATACCATGTATCACCTACTCCTGTACTGATAATTGATTGACCTGGAGCAATTATTTCTGGTTTAAAGTTAGGATTGGTACGTAATTCACCTTCCGGAGTAGTTTGCTGACCCATTGAACTGTTATCCCAAACACCTCCTCCCTTTACTGAGGCACCCACAGATATAGCCCTCGGGACATTGCTTGGCACCGATACTCTACCATCGTCATCTGGTCCTCCATCGTTGCCTGCTGCTGCAATAACATAAATCCCCATATCTGTCGCTTTTCTAGTAACTGAAACAGATGGTCCTTCACGACTCATACCATCTGTTTGAGTACCTCCTAGTGATAGAGAAATAATATCAGCTTGAAAATCATCAATACACCAATTTATCGCCATTGCTACTGATTCTTCATCAGCAGTGTTTTGTCCGCTGCCATCATCACCCAATGCCGCCACAACCCCTAAGTTAACATTTGGAGACATACCAATTTGATGACTTTGAGCGAT